>JAPUJX010000663.1 GCA_027295975.1 Gammaproteobacteria bacterium | reverse complement strand
TGAATGATTCGTCTACGATCAATCGGCAATCGTGATCTTCCAGCAAGCGTGCCAGCCGGAGCACATCGTCGGTGGACACCGAGACAGCAGTCGGATTGTTGGGGGTTACAATCACGACCGTATCGGATTCCCAGGCAATGGCGGATTTTGCGAATGCATCGATGTCCAGTTCGAACGTTCCGGGTTCCAGCGGGAACCGATTGAGTTCGCCCTGGGTGATCACTTCCTCATATTCGTTGAACGAGGGTGTCGGGATGGTGAGCCGCCGGGCGAACTGATTGCCGAGGATCTTGATCAGTTCTGCCGCTCCGTTTGCCACCGCGAGGTGGTTCGGACTGGCGCCTGTCCAGATCGAAACGAGGCGGGCGAGTTCGTTTTGTGCGACCGGATAGTTCGTGACGATGTCGCGAAGGTTGTCCTGAAAGGCGTAAAGCATTTCGGCCGGCGGGAAATACATGTTGTACAGATACGAATGGTCGGTAAACCCGTAGCGCCAGTACGCTCCGTGCAGGTGTTGAATGCGATCGAACTGCTTTTCACGATCGAGAAACTGGAATTCCGCGGCATCGAGATCTCGTTCGTCATCGATCTCGCTCCAGCGACTTGCCGACACGTCCACCGCTGCCAGATCGGTCGATGATGATCCGTCGGCCACGCAGTCGCGGAAAATGCTCTCGTAGTATGCATTCACATCACCTGCAGCGATTGCGCTGCACAAGCGTGGGCGAATCTGCTCGCGCAGCAACTGTTCACGGAGCAGGTAAATGTTGACGGTCTTATAGGTGTCTGCAGAGTTGAACTTACGACTCTGGTCGGCCCGCAGCGTGAAGCTTGTGACTCGCCCGTCGGCGTCGCGCCGTACCACGGTTCCCGATAGCGCGCGCTCGTAAGGCGCAACAGCGGCGCTGCTTCTCGATTCGGCGAGCAGCGCAGCGATTACGCCAGGATCAAATACAACGTCGGCCTCCAGCAGCAGCGTATCCCGGTCGAGATACTCCCGAGCGTCCCATAAGGAGCGAATGTTGTTGGTGGTGGCGTACTCCGGCGCTTCGACGTAGCGGATGTCCACCTCAGCGAAACGCAGGCCAATGCGGTCGCGAATGGCTTCGCCCTTGTAGCCGACAACGATGACGGCTTCTTTCACACCCTGGGAGGCCAGCGCCGTCAATGCTCGCTCAATCAGCGAGGTTCCGCCAACCTGTACCAGGCACTTGGGTATATTCTGTGTCAGCGGATGCAGACGACTGCCTCTTCCGGCGGCAAGGATAATGGCCTGGTGAACTGCCCGTGGATCGTCGCTGGACGCGTGGGTCGCGCTGCTTGTGATCGAATCTGTGGCTGGCTCCGACAATGTGTCGGTGGTCACGCTTCAACGCTCGTTTCGGCCGCCACTGCTCGCCGTGCATGTGCCGATCGTTCGCTGCGCACAGCTGAGGTAAAGTAATCGCGCAATCGATCGATACCCTCATTGTAGCGTTCGTTGCAGAAGGCCAGGCGCAGGTCGTTGGGCACGCCAAAATCGGTACCTGGAACCACGGCAACGTTTGCTTTTACGAGGATGTCCCGAGCCAGTTCCTTGGATGATGCGAATCCTCGCGCGGCGTTCCAGTCTCCACAGCGGAGCATCGCGTAGAACCCGCCTTCGGCAGCAATGGGCTCACAGCCGGTACCGGCGAGGCGTTCACAGGTGTATTCGGCGCGTGACCGGTAGACCTGCATGAGGTGATTCGGACTCTCGTTGTCGCCAAGCGCCTCGATCATCCCGGCTTGATAGCAAGGGTCCGTGCAAAGCAACGTGTGTTGTTGAATCACGCGCAAGTTGGTCTGCAATTCCTTCGGCAGGATCGCGAAACCGACTCGCTTGGTATACATCCGGTAACCTTTCGAGAAGCTGTTCGTAACGATGGTGTGATCCGCGTACTCTGGCAGTATCGCCAGCGGCGAATGGAACTCGTCATAAAACATCGTGTTGTTGTAGATTTCGTCGTTCAGAACGTAGGCGTTGCCGTCAACGATCTGATAGATCTCTCGCATTTCGTCGGGCGTAACGATGTTCCCCACGGGATTCCCGGGCGAGTTGATGACGACCAGGGACGTGCGTTCGGGGGAAAAATTGCGCCGGAAGGAATCCATATCGACGCGTTTGCTGTCGATATCGATATCGTAGAATTTAACGGTTGCCCCGGCCAGTTTGGCACAATACAAATACAGGGCGTAGTACGGCCGCGGAATCATGATTTCGTATTCCGGTCCGGACAGCAGTTGGAAGATGTTCCGGAAGATGGGCGAACTGCCGGTGTTTACGATGACGTTTTCCGTCGATACGTTGGCGCGGTGGCGGTTGTTGTAGAATTCCGCGATCGCCGCGCGAAGCTCGGGAAGTCCTTCGGGATATACACGGCGAACGAACTGAGGGTCTTTGAGGCTCGTGATCATCCGCTCGAGCACGATCTGTGGCATCGCGAGTTCGGTGACGCCGATGGTTAACTTTACGACGTCTGCGCCTTTGGCTATGCGGTCATCGGCGAGTTCGTCAAGAACAAACATTTGAAATTCGAGATCCGTTGGCATGAGATCTCTAATGGTGCGTGGCACTTGCGGCCTCCTTGAATGAAACATGGAACCAGCGTATCGGGCGGGTCCATATTCAAAACCGAGACCGGGACGATCACTGACAGGGTCGCGCAACCAGGTTCACCCTACGTGTCCAATAGGGATCGGTTGCGTCATACTCCGCGATTATACGACAAAACGCGCGCTTTTTCACGGGAGGCGCGTCTGGGGCCTGCTTAAACCGCGCATAGTCATCAGTGGCGCAGGGTGGATCGGGCGGTCCGTGGCAATTTGCCGCCGCCGAGTCGGGGCGCGCGACATCCGGTGTCCGAACCTATTCGGACGAACTCCTCATTGCATCCACGCTCCAGGTACCGCTTCCGTTTGCAGCAATGAACAGGAACATGAAGCAGTAAAGGACCGCCAGTTCGCCCCCGTTCTGCATCGGAAACAGCGCGTTTAATCCATGAGCCATCCAATACGCTGCCGCCATCGTTCCGCTGCAAATAAAGGCGGACCAGCGCGTAAACAGGCCGATCATGATCAGAACGCCGCCAATAAATTCGATGCCGCCGGCACCATATTGGACAAACGCGGGTATGCCTTCCATCGCAGCGACCGGAAAGCTGAACAGCTTTTGGCTGCCGTGAGTTAGAAACAAGAACCCCGCCACAATACGTAGTGCGGCATAAGATTGCGCCGTGTAGGGCGCTAGGAATTGTGCCATGGTCTCCCCCTCGATTGATCAGGCGCAGTCAGGTTAACACTGGCGCAGCCCTATATCGATGTGTGATCTACTCAGTTTTAGGGAGTGCAACACCTATGAGCACGTCTTGAGTGATTAAGGCGGCAAGTGCGGCTTCGCTCCAGCCTTCGGTGCCTTCGGGCTGACAAGGCAGCACCATGTAGCGCGTTTCAGCGGTGGTGTCTGATACCCTGATCTCTACGTCTTCAGGAATGTCTAGACCCATTTCATGCAATACCGTGCGTGACTCACGCACAACCCGGGCGCGATATTCGAAACTCTTGTACCAGTCCGGGGGCAATCCCAGCACCGGCCAGGCGGTGCATGAGCACAGCGTACAAACGATCAGGTTGTGCAGGCTCGGGGTATCTTCGAGCGCCACGATGTATTCACCCTGGGGTCCTTCAAAACCCAGCTCGGCACACGCGGACGTGCCGTTGTCGAGTAGTCGGCTTCGGTATTCGGGACTCTTCCAGGCCTTTGCGACAACCATCGCGCCGTTTTTCGCACTCCACTCTTCCTCTGCGGTGTGCGTGAAATCCGCGGTATGCCGCTCGGGGACCAGCTGCTTTTTCTTCAATACCGTTTCAAGGGCACGGGCTCGGTCCGCGATTGGGGCAGGAGGGGTGTGATCGCTCATGTTTCTACCTTCTCCAGATAGCTTTCCCACAGATCGACAACGACCGTGGAGTTCTCTGCAGCGTCGCTCCACAGATGTTTTGCGTCGAAGCGCACGTGATAAGTCGGTTCGAGCTTGGCTTCGATACCGTGTCCGGCTGCGCTTGCGAACGGAAAAGGTGGCGCGATGTGAACCACGACACCGCGCTTGCCACGCACGTATTTCGGCATACGGGTGTGTCCTTTGAAGTGGGTATTGCCTACCAGAACCGTCTCGCCGATCTCAAAATGCACCGGGTCGTCACGGGCGGGCGCGCCTTCGCCGGGGGGTGTTGAAAGGGGGAACCCGCCACCGGCAGCGTCTTCCAGTTCCGCCTGTGTAATGACGCCTTTTTCGACGAACAACGAGGCAACCCCGACTACAAAACGTTCGTAGTAGGTCGCCGCCATATAGCGTCGAGGCTCGATGCGCTCGATCGCGTGACGCACTTCGTCTGTCGTGAACAGTCGCTGGCGAATTCCGATAAATGCCATCGCGTACCCGATGGGTTCCCAGGCGCGATGAAAAACGGGTGTATCCCGTTCAACTTCAACCGTACCAAAACCGTTAACACCGCCAAGATCGTGAATGCCGTCCATGAATATTCCTCTGTTTCGCGCAGGCCGCGTCCGACTCAGGTTGAGGTTCGCTCAATTCGATATTTGTGTCCGGCTCGGAATTCACCCGTTAGTTCGGTGATCTCTCCGGTTGACCAGATGACCTCGACCCGGGAGATCACCCCGTGTTCGCCCAGTCCAAAGTGAGCTTGGGGCGCATCGTATGACAGGAACCCGCCGCTTGCCTTTATCTCCCTGATCTGATGTTTGCTGCCGGAGGCGCCGTAGTGAATGATGATTCGGCTGCCAATGCCCGCACGGTTAGCCTTTTTATCGTCCAGTTCGAAGACGATGCCCGCGTTGTGCTGGGTGTTGTTTACATAGAGCCATATGGGCCCCTGCAGTGAAACGGCGACAATATCCAGATCTGCATCATTATCAAAGTCGATCAAGGTGTAGGAGTTCATCGCCAGATAATTTTCCAGGCCGGCCTCACGGGTCGAATTGGAAAAGCGTTTTCCATTTTCGTTTCTGAAAAATACGTTGGTCGCCCGTTTTTGAGATGCATATCGCCCGTTGACGATGTAGAGATCCTGCCATTCGTCGTTGTCGAGATCCGCGAACTTCGATGTCCAGCTCCAGCCGGTAATATCCGCGTCCATCTCTTCAGCCAATTCTGAATACGCGCCAGCGTCGTTTCGCTTGTACAGCATGTTGCGTCCGAGTCGCTGTCGAAGCGTTTCGCTAACCTGTGCTCGACCATATTTCGGAATTTCCTGAAAACCCAACTTGCAGATACGGGCGAAATCCTCCCAGTTCCTCTCCAGTCGCGCGCATATTTTCGGCTCGCTGTCTAAACGCGTAGATTTGATGAGCAGCAGATGTGCGAGACAGCCCCTTATTTCAGAATCACCCTCCAGATCCAGGCACCTGCGCGGGTTGCGCTTCATGCGTGCATCAAAAATGATCGCGTGTTGTTTGACCCGGCTCAGACATTCCGTTCGCCACACGTTATTTTCGTATTCATCACAGGTATCGAAGATCGTTTGCAGGGGCAGCATGGATGCCCGATTTGTTGGATTTGTGGAGGTGAATCCGCTGGCCTGAGAGGTGTAGACCTCAAACTCCAGGTCGTTGTCCATATCGCCGCTGTCGATACTCATTGTTGAAAAAGTTGTTTCGGGAAATATGTTGTCCGAGCGTTTGACGAGTTTCAGTTTTCCACCCGGCTGACCGAAGTAATAAGACTCAGGTATTTCAAAGTCGTTGCCAACCAGGAGATCGGGGAAGCCGTCCTGGTTGATATCCGATATCAGGATGCTCAGCGTTTCGCCCGCAAACCCGGGCAGACGCTCGTTTTTATAGCCGTTTTTTTCCTTCCAGAGAATTGTGTTGCGAGAACTTTGTCCAGGCACTCTGGTCCAGGGTCCTG
>JAPUJX010000662.1 GCA_027295975.1 Gammaproteobacteria bacterium | reverse complement strand
AATACACTCACAATTTTGGAAGTTTTGGCACTTGGATGAAAAGGAACTGTCCAAATGAATCAAAGGCATTTTTAGAACAACGTCCAGAAATCGTTGTTGAAAATGACAAAGTAATTGAAGAGTTTATTGGGGCAGGGTGGTGCATGGGATTTATTGAAGAATCACGTTTTCTGTCTCAAAAGAAAACGAAACAACTCGTCAAATTATTTCCTCAAGCAGAAGACATTCTTGCGAGCTTAGACTTCGTGACAAAAAAGAAAGAGAGCAAGAATTTTGTAGAAAGCGAGTTCAAGAAACATCTTTTTGCATGTTGGAATGCAGATGAAGATTAGTTGTTTTTGAGCGCCAGAATCCATACCCGTTTTACGAGTTGAGGTGCTTCCCAATAGCGCGCTCTCGCGGCACCAGGATGTCAAGATGATCAGCGCTTAACTGTCCCGGGGATCTGATCGTCGAGTTGGCAGGCGCCACGCAAGTGTGATCACGACACCGACTGCGCCCAAGAATGCCAATATTGCCGAGATCTTCGAGATTCATTAGTTGGGACCGATTATTTGCTCTCGCGTAGCTTACAAGCTTGGTGACGGGTGAGCGACGATGCAACCTGAATGGCAAATCTTGGAAACTTTCCCATCTGATGTTCAGAAAATATCTATACACCGTATCGCTCGCTGAGCTGAGCATAAAGCGCATGCGGCACATCGTCGGCGGCACAGTCGAGATCCTCGAGAATCTCGATCAGATGCTCGTTGTCTTCCCTTCCCGACCATAACTTCCGGTACTCACCGGTCTGGTAACCATGATCCTGTCGGAAGTGGTTGAGCACGTTCTTACCGACGTAGAGCCTGAAAAGTTCGGTGAAAGACATGGGCAGGGTTTCGAGCAAGCGCTGAAACACAGCGAGCTGAAACAACTGCCTGGAGAGGCTCGACTCGGCCAGAGCCTCGACCGCCGCGCGGAACTGCACCGCATCACCCGAATTCGAACTGTTCACCGTTGCCTCCTCCACGGCGAACATCGCGACTCCAACCGATTCATCCAACGCATCCGCACGGATGAGGTCACTGAGACCGAAGTGCCAGATGTCGACGATCTCGAGTTTCACCTGATCGAGATCCGGGATCTGTTTTTTCCACCACTTCCAACCGAAATGATCTAACAACTCTGCACACTCCACCCAGATGGCTCGATAGTACTCGTAACCCTGACTGCACCACTCGGGGTGCACCTGGACATTATGCGTGATCTGCATCTCCGCCATGGTTCGCACCATGGCCATCACATCATCTTGGTTCATTTCCTGTGGAGTCATGTCGTGTCTTTTTTTGTCGGTCCGTGCAAATGATTGTAAGCGAACAAGCTTGGGGAATGGGGTATTCTTGATAGATGGTCAGAAGCCCCACCACCGCTCTGGTGATGCACCCCGTCGTTCGCGAAGAACTCGTGCGGGACGACCACTTGCATCGACTGGAGCGTGCCGTCCGGTTAATCAGTACCACGCCATTTCGTGAACCTCAAGAGATCGGCGACGACATGGCGCATATCGAAGTGTTGATCACCAGTTGGGGCTGCCCGCGCATCGATGCCGAGATCATCGACAAGTTTCCGCGACTGAAGCTCATTGCCCACCTTGCAGGCAGCGTAAAAGGCTTCCTGGACGACAGCGTCTGGCGACGCGGTATCCTCGTTACCAATGCGGTAGCCGCCAACGCGGTTCCGGTTGCGGAATACACGCTCGCCGCCATCCTGTTCGCCAACAAACATGTTTTTCAGCTCAACCGATTTTATATTGACCACCACGAGAACCGTGCTCCCTGGAACAAAGAAGCACCTAACGTTGGCAACTATGGTAAAACTGTCGGAATCGTAGGCGCATCTCATGTCGGTCAACTTGTCATCGATTACTTGAGTCGGTTCGATCTACAGGTGCTTCTCTACGATCCTTTTGTGACACCACTCGCCAGCCGCGACCTGGGCGCATCGAAAGTCGGGTTGTCCGAGCTTGTATCGAGGTCCGATGTGGTAAGTCTGCATGCACCGTTGCTGTCCGACACGCGACACATGATCGGCGCGCGTGAGCTTGCGCTGATGCGAGATGGCGCTACATTGATCAATACCGCCCGCGGCGGTCTGGTGGATCAGGCGGCATTAATGAACGAACTCGAAAGAGGGCGGTTGTTCGCCATTCTGGACACGACCGAACCCGACGTGTTACCGGACGAGTCCCCACTCTATACGTTACCCAACGTGTTTCTGACCCCCCACATAGCCGGATCGTTAGGCAACGAAACCCAAAGGCTCGCCGATTATATCGTGGCCGAAATCGAACGATTTGCGAGAGGTACAACACTCAAACACCTCGTCAAGCGAGAAAATCTGGCTCATCTCGCCTGAATAAGCCCCTCCCGGCTGTTGCGCATCCTCCTGGCTGAGCTATCTCCAGCCTGATTGCCGAAGCGCAGGACGTCAGAATCTGATCCCTTGATCTCTCACCGGATTGTCCGACACTGTGAATTGCTGGCAAACCCTGCAACGGACGCGCATGATCTCGAGACACATCAGGTGAACCTGTAAGTTAGAGCAACATGCCCCACACCCTTCCCGTCCTCCCGCTGAAAAACGCCGTGGTCTACCCCCAGATCATCGTTCCCCTGCGCGTCGGCAGAGCCAAATCCCTGGCTGCTGTCCACGCCGCGGTGGAACATGGCCGGCAATTGCTCACGGTAGCGCAACTCGACGGTGGGCAGGAAAACCCGGAGCGTAAAGACCTGCGCAACATCGGCACGATCGTGAAGATCAGTCGCATCGAAAAAAGCAAAGACAGCGCCCAGGTCATCGTCCAGGGCATTCGGCGGGTCAAGCTCATCGATCCCACGTCCGAGACGAGTTACATGGCCCTCGAATATGAGCCGTTACCTATTCTCAGCATCGACAATCTGGGAGACGACGCGCCTGCCGTTGATGCGCTACTGCGGGAAAATCTGGTGCTTGCGCAACGTATCGCCGAACTCCTGGACAGCGACAACGGCGCACAGGCTTATCATGCCCTGGTGGGTTCCATCCCGGACCCCGTTACCCAGATGTACCGCATCGCTTCGTTCGCACAGCTTACTCTCTCCCAGGAGCAGGAGGTGTTGGAGTGCGAATCCACCCATGAGCTCATGCGCAAGGTCCACGACCTGCTGGGACACGAGCTTCAGGTGACGGAATTACGCCGGCAGATTGCCAAACAGGCCCGCGACGATATGGACCACCAACAGCGTGAACATGTCTTGCGTCAGCAGAAGCGAGCCATCGAACAAGCCCTGGGAGAAGCCGAAGACGACGAAGACATCTCCGAATTGAAGGGGCAACTGACCGATGCGAAGCTCCCCGAAGTCGTACAGAAAGAAGTGGACCGTGAACTCGCCCGCCTCGCGCGCATGTCGGCCAGCGCCGCCGACTATCAGGTCGCACGGGCATACCTCGAACTGGTTGCCGAGCTACCCTGGCATGAGCAGACCGAAGACCAACTGGACCTGGATCACGCCCAGACCATTCTCGACGAGGACCATTACGGACTGGAGGAAGTGAAGGAGCGCATCCTCGAATCTCTGGCCGTAATGCAGCTCAACCCCGAGGCAAAGGCACCCATTCTCTGTTTTGTCGGTCCGCCCGGCACCGGTAAAACCTCCCTTGGACAATCCATCGCACGGGCCATGGGCCGCAAGTTCGAACGTCTCTCCCTGGGGGGACTGCATGACGAGGCGGAACTGCGTGGCCACCGGCGCACTTATATCGGTGCCATGCCCGGGCGAATCCTGCAGAGTGTGCGCCGGGCCGCCGTCTGCAACCCGATCCTGATGCTTGACGAGATCGACAAGCTCGGTAGCGATTACCGCGGCGACCCGGCGGCGGCTCTGATGGAGATTCTCGACCCTGCCCAGAACAGGGAATTTCGCGACAACTACCTGAATCTTCCATACGATCTTTCCCATGTTCTGTTCATCACTACCGCCAACACGCTGGACGGCATACCGAGACCATTACTCGATCGCATGGAGGTACTGGAGCTTTCCGGCTACAGCGACATGGAAAAACAAGCTATCGCACGACGATATCTCGCTCCGCGGCAGCGTAAGGAGTCGGGTTTGACCGAAGCACAACTCAACATCAGCGACGATGCTCTGCATGCCATGATTCGCCAGTACACCCGTGAAGCCGGAGTTCGGCAGTTGGAAAGGGTTATCGCCAGGTTGGCCCGCAAACGCGCGCGCCAGGTTGTCGAGAAAAACCACAGCGAGGATTCCATCGACACCTCATCCCTCCTCGGGCTGCTTGGCCCCGAGAAGTTCAAGACCGAGACAGGTCGGGAAGACCTGCCCGCCGGGGTCGCAGCGGGACTTGCATGGACCGAAGCAGGCGGAGACGTGCTGTACGTGGAAGCCACCTTTACCCACAAAGACGAAAAGGTGATCCTCACCGGCCACCTCGGTCAGGTCATGCAGGAATCCGCAAAAGCCGC
>JAPUJX010000661.1 GCA_027295975.1 Gammaproteobacteria bacterium | reverse complement strand
ATTAGCGGTAATTCTGAACCGGATGGCTGGTAATTACGCCGGATCAGGTTCCGGGAGTGTTGAAGAAAGGTCAGCTGCTCAATTCAAGCAACCAGTTGTGGCGCCCGGTATTTGTATTCCTGGATGATAGTTTCAACTTGTTGGGAAGTCAGTTCGTCCCCTAACAGAGAAATCAGTTGCCGCTCCTGCTTTTTCGCTTCGTTTTCGGTCCCGAATGGTCCAACGTCGATGCCTTCTCGGGTAGAAAAAAACCAAACACCGCCAACTTTGAAGAAACGTTGCGACCGGTTCCAGTTTTTAGGCACCTCTCCGCTGCGAACACCGGAACCCGGTAAACTGGCGTTCTCTCCGGCATCGCACTTTTTGTACCCGGCCTTGCCGATCTCCTGCCACTCCTCATGGAGCAACTGCCGGACGTACCTGAGTTGAGTTCCAACCGTACGCATTGAGCCCAACTCCTTGGCCACGACAACAGCCTTGGTTTCCGCAGTCTTGCGGTCATCGTACGGCCCGATGTACAGGCTCTCGACGGACCCGAGATACCAGCTTCCCTCATGGGCGAAAACTTCATCGGCCCGGAACCAGGCTGGCAGCGACTGTTCCATTTTTAGTTCCAGTACTCCTATGAAAATCAGCATAATACGGCCCTGTCCAGCCTACCGTGCGTTTGTTATCAGTTCGTGAAAAAACCAGCAAACCGACTATTATTGATCCTAAGAAAGCCAGGGGAAGCAACCGTGACCGATAAAGATTTCGAAATGACGCCCGCGGCCGGCAACGGCCTGATGGATCGACGCATGTTCCTCGGTGCAACAGCGGCGGGTGGAATATCCATGCTGGTGGCACAGCCCGCTGCCGCAAACCGTCCTGCCTGGACGCAGACGCCGGGTAAGGGCATGAACAGCTACGGCTCGCCTTCCAGATTTGAGACCGACGTGCAACGTGTCGGGATTGGCTCACAAGCGGGTACTGTTGGGAGCGGCGCATCACGAACTCCTCTCGAGCAACTCAATGGGGTAATTACTCCGAGCGGCCTCCACTTCGAGCGCCACCACAACGGCATACCGGATATCGATCCTGATCAACACAAACTGCTGATTCACGGCCTGGTCGATCGGCCCCTGTCGTTCTCACTGGAGACACTGGACCGTTACCCGATGACCTCCCGCATCCAGTTCCTCGAATGTTCCGGGAACAGCGGCGCGCTCCTGTCGCCCACCCCCATGCCGCGCACCTGTGCGCAGTTACACGGGTTGGTTGCCGCCAGTGAATGGACGGGTGTTCCTCTCGCCATTTTGCTCGAGGAAGCAGGCGTCAAACCCGAGGCCAGGTGGTTGGTTGCAGAAGGCGCCGATGCGGCAATGATGAGCCGTAGCGTTCCGCTGGATAAAGCCTTCGATGACGCACTCCTCGCGCTATATCAAAATGGCGAGCGAATACGTCCGTCCAACGGTTATCCAATGCGGCTTTTCCTACCGGGCTGGGAAGGCAACATGAGTGTGAAGTGGTTACACCGAATCAAAGTTACCTCCGAACCTGCCATGACAAAAGACGAAACCTCCAAATATTCCGATCTTCTGTCCGATGGCACGGCACAGTTGTTTACCTTTCCCATGGGGGTCAAGTCGGTGATCACAAACCCCTCCGGTGGGCTCAACATGAGCAAACCGGGCCTTTACCAGATTACCGGTCTCGCTTGGTCCGGTGCTGGACGCATCAACCGCGTAGAGGTTTCCGCCGACGGCGGGAAGAGTTGGGCACAAGCGGCACTGGACCAACCGGTTTTGACCAAAAACCTCACCCGTTTTCGAACTCCCTGGCGTTGGAACGGTGCCCCGGCGACTCTGATGAGCCGCGCGGTCGACGAGCACGGCAGCGTTCAACCCACGCGCGAATCGTTAATGGCCGGGCGCGCAAAGGGCGCCTTTTATCACTACAACGCCATTCAAGCCTGGCGGGTGGGCGAAAACGGAGAGGTAGGGAATGTCTATGTTTAACCGATGGCTGATCACACTGTTATATCTTACGGCCGGTACCACGCTACAGGCTGGCGAAGGTCCTTCGCTCGGCACGCCTCTCAGCGCAGGCGAGGTAGCAGCGGCGGACATTACGGTAATGCCCGACGGCGAGGGTCTTCCGACCGGTTCCGGGACCGCAAAAACAGGGACCAGCGTCTACCTCGCCAACTGCATGGCGTGTCACGGCGAGAAGGGAACCGGGGGTATCAACGATACCCTGGTCGGCGGGCATGGGTCGCTGACAAGCGATCGCCCACAGAAAACCATCGGCAGCTTTTGGCCGTATGCGACAACGTTGTTCGACTATGTCCGCCGGGCGATGCCCTACCAGACCCCCGGGTCACTCGCCAACGACGAAATATACGCCGTGACGGCCTACCTCCTTTACCTGAACGACATTATCGATCAAGACAAAGAACTGAACGCCGAAACTTTACCGGAAGTCAAGATGCCCAACCACGACAACTTCGTGTGGGCATATTCGCCATGAATCGCAATTGATGTCTCCCCTTTAACGGTGGGGGCAAACCGGGCGAAGCCACCCGGTTCGAGGCGCTTGCTTAAATCAGCGGCAGCCTTCAGAGTCATCAAAGTTACAGCATTTCCAGCAGAGCTTGTCACCTTGGAGGCATACATTCATGAGCGAACTCGCATTTCTGTCGGCGACGGAACTGGCCGGGCAAATCGACAGCAAAGCTATTTCGAGCGAAGAACTTCTTCTCCACTACTTCGATCGAATCGACAAATATAACGAGTCGCTCAACGCGATAATCGTCCAAACGAGAGACGAGGCTCTGGCGCGGGCCAGGAAAGCCGACGCAGCACTAGCCCGCGGAGAAAAATGGGGCGCTTTCCACGGCGTGCCCATGACCGTAAAAGAGTCTTACAACATTGCCGGAACGCCCACCACCTGGGGTAATCCACTCTGGAAGGACAACGTCGCCACCGAAGATGCCGAATCGATCAAACGCCTCAAGGCACAGGGTGTGGTGGTGTTCGGCAAAACCAACGTTCCGCTGATGCTCAGCGATTTTCAAAGTTACAACGACGTGTACGGCACCACCAACAATCCCTACGACCTCAAACGCACACCCGGTGGGTCGTCCGGAGGCTCGGCCGCAGCGTTGGCTGCCGGTCTCACAGGCCTCGAAACCGGCTCCGACATCGGTGGTTCGATACGTAACCCGGCGCACTTCTGCGGAGTATTCGGCCACAAGCCCACCTGGAATCTGCTCTGGATGCGGGGTCATTCGCCACCCGGCGATATGCGCGGAACTCCCGACATATCGGTGATTGGCCCCCTCGCGCGGTCGGCAAAAGATCTCAAAACGGCCGTGAAGATCATGGCAGGGCCGGATGAGATCATGGCTCGCGGCTATCAACTCAACCTGCCAGGACTGGATAACCGCACCCTGGGAGATCTCCGGGTGGCGGTGTGGCCCGACGACGAGTTATGTCACGTCGACGCGGATGTTCGGGCTCGGGTGGAAAACGTAACGCAAGCGTTCAAGGACGCGGGTGCACGCGTCGATGAAGACGCGCGGCCGGACTTCGGTTCCAACCATTCCCATGAGACATACAGGAACCTCCTCCAGGCGACGATGTCTGCCCGGATGCCGGACGCCGACTACGAAAGCCTCAAGGCTTATGTGGCAACCCTGGATCCCGACGACAACAGCAACAAGGCGGAAACTTTGCGAGCTCAGGTGGCGAGTTTCAAGGACTGGACCCGTAACAACGAGCTTCGCGCCCATCTGCGCTGGAACTGGAACGAGTTTTTCAAAGACCATGACGTGTTAGTGACACCCATCATGCCAACGGCGGCTTTTCCTCACGATCACCGCGACTTCGGAGAACGATTGGTTCTGGTGAACAACGAAGAACGGCCGTATTTCGAGCAGGTATTCTGGGCTGGGCTGACCGGCGTGAGTTATCTACCATCAACGGTGATCCCGACCGGGCTCAACGGTCAGGGTCTGCCTATCGGGGTGCAGATTGTCGGGCCGGAATACGGCGACCTGATCACCATCGGCGTGGCGGAACAGCTGGAAGCTGCCGGTTTCGGTTTCACGCCGCCGCCGAACTACACCTGAGCTTTCCCCAGGTCCTAATTAAACCTATTTGCGAAACAGGACACTGATGGCCACCCTTGCCCAGGCTCATCCCAACATCGCACTGGTGAAGTACTGGGGCAAACAGGACCGACCGGGGAATTATCCGGCTACGCCATCCCTGTCGATTACCCTGAACACGCTCACCACCCACACGGAGGTGAGCGATGCCCCTGGTTCCGACGAGTTTTTTCTGGACGACGAACCCAGGGACGACGCCAAGGTAACCGCCTGCCTGCGGGCGCTGCGTACCCGTTATGACATTCCGCCCCTGTGTATTCGCAGCACCAACAACTTCCCCACCGCGGCAGGTCTGGCTTCTTCGGCCTCGGGGTTCGCGGCACTGGTGTGCGCAATCGATGCACATTGTGAGCTGAAACTGGACAAAGCCGAACTGTCGGCACAGGCACGCCTTGCGTCAGGGTCCGCGGCACGATCGGTGTTCGGCGGTTTCGTGAGCTTGAACGGGCCCGACTGGACGGCCACCGAGTTGCTCGGTCCGGACGTCTGGCCCCTGGCCATCGTAATTGCGATTACCGCGACCAAAGCGAAGGCAACCTCGTCTTCAGCGGGGATGCGCATCTCGGCGGCCACCTCGCCGTTCTTTGACGCATGGATCACCAGCAGCGAAGTGGATTTCCGTCAGGGCGTGGAACACGTCAAAAAGCAGGATTTTGCATCTCTGGCGGAGCTTGCCGAACACAACTGCCTGAAGATGCACGGTCTCATGATGAGCAGCAGGCCGGGACTCGTTTACTGGAATGCCGCCACGCTCAGTTGCATCCACGTCATTCGTACCTTGCGCGCAGATGGTCTGCCGGTGTTTTTTACGATTGACGCTGGCCCCCAAGTCAAAGCCGTCTGTCAGCCCGAAGTTGCCGCCACTGTCGCGAAAGCACTCGCGGAGACACCCGGGGTACTGAAGACAATGACCGCACGCCTCGGAGGCGGCGCTCGGGTGCTCGCTGGAGTCCCCGAGCGTTGATTCGCGCCAGCGCCCCGGGAAAGGTTGTCTTGTGGGGAGAATATGCGGTACTTCGGGGTGCACCTGCCATGGTAATGGCGGTAAACCGCGAAGCGATCTGCACTGTCAATCCCCAGGTCGACGGGGCCGGCGATGGGTGGCAATTCGAATCACTCGGCTTCGAGTCTGAACCCGCCTGTCTCGGTCGGGAAGAATTGACGGGCGGTGAACGGCCACCCGAGAGCAGCGCTGCGGCACTCGCCTGGCATGTTCTGCAGACCATTAACCACACGGCACTGCCAACGGGCGGCCGGGTCATCACCGATAGCCGCCTATTCTACGAGGCGGGAGACAAGCTCGGCATCGGTTCCAGCGCCGCCATCTGCACCGCCCTGCTCGGTTCCTTCGCCGCCGTCACGGGCCAACCACCCACCTACGCTGCAGCCCTGGCGGCGCACAGCCGCGCACAAGGCGGACGGGGGAGCGGAATAGACGTGGCAGCCGCATTCCATGGCGGCCTGCTGAAATTTCAGAACAAAAAAATAGAGGCGGCAAAGCTACCGGCGGGTCTCAACATGACCTTCATCTGGACGGGTCGGCCCGCCCGGACCCGGGACCATCTGGAACCGTTCTCGCAATGGTTGGAAACCGCCGATTTGACCCCACTTTCCGTGTTGAGGGAAACCGCGGAGTCGCTGTTTGCGACAAACGACATACTGAGAGATCTGTCGAGATACACGGCTTGCTTGAAGGTCCTCGACAACGTAGCCGGGCTCGGAATCTACAGTCCCGCCCACAAACACCTGGAGCACCTTGCCAAGGCATGCGAAGTAGTCTACAAACCATGCGGCGCCGGTGGCGGAGATGTCGGTGTGGCTTTCGGCGACCGCATCGCCAGCCTCGAAGATTTCGCTCACGCCGCGACAGTTGCGGGTTTCCGCCTGATCCCATTGGAGAAAGCTGAATATGGCATCCGAGTTACCCGCTGAGGGCGGGTCACGCATCCCCAATTTCTTTCGCATGAGCATCAGCCAACGCATCTCGGCGTTGCACAGGCGCGGTCTGTTGAGCGACGGCGATATTCGCCTGCTCGCTTCCGGTGACCATGCGCTGCGCCTGCCCGTAGCCGATAAAATGGTTGAGAACGTGGTGGGCGTGTTCGGTTTGCCGATGGGGCTTGCGATCAATTTTCTGATCAACGGCCGCGATTACGTGATACCGCTGGTAGTGGAAGAGCCTTCGATCATCGCCGGACTATCCATGGCCGCGCGCATGGCGCGCTTGAGCGGCGGCTTTCACAGCGCCAGCACCGAACCCATTCTCATCGGTCAGGTTCAAGCCGTGAACATCGATGATCCCGAGC
>JAPUJX010000660.1 GCA_027295975.1 Gammaproteobacteria bacterium | reverse complement strand
TGGTCCGTGGTGGCCGATTGACTGCGGTCATCGATTTCGGGCAATTGGCGGTAGGCGATCCCGCATGCGACATGGCAATCGCCTGGACGCTGTTGACCCCACCAAGCAGAGAAGTATTTCGCAGCAGTCTATCCGTCGATGACGCAACCTGGGCGAGAGGGCGCGGTTGGGCGTTGTGGAAAGGTTTGATCGTATACGCCGAACAGATGAAGGCCAAAGTGCCGGAGACTGGATCCTCGCGGCGTGCAATCGAGGAACTTCTCGACGAGTACGTGAATCGTATTACGCGTTGAAAACGATTTTTGAGTTCTTCGGCCGGACGTAACACAAGAAAGTCGTCGGGTTCCAAAGCCACCGGCAAGACTAGTGCTCTGACCATCCTGAAACTTGGGATCAGTGGCTACCAGAATACTCGGCACAAGGCGCACTGATTTGAAACACCCTGGTCGAGACCTCAGCGGCAGATGGTTTACACCCGTCGAAAATGCGATAGTTTGGCGGTTCAGCCAGGGCAGGGGACATGGATCGCGGTCAGAACTTTCCCGACAGCGCCGACGTCGTGATCGTGGGCGTTGGTGGCATCGTTGGTGCATCCCTTGCACACTTCCTCGCTGAGTTTGGCGTCCGTGACATCGTCGGCATCGATCAGGCGGGCGTGATCCCGTCCGACATCGCTTCCACCAACCATGCGTCCGACTTCATCTTCAACACAACTCATGACAAGCTTGCCAACTGGACGACCGCGTTCAGCCGCAACTTCTACGAAGATCTGGGGTTTTTCACCAAACGTGGTGGCATGGAGATATGCCGTACCGATGACGACGTCATCTGGGAGGAGCTGAAGCGCAAGGTTGGTGCAGGCAAAGCGTTTGGCACCAACGTGCGCTTGATCTCGCCGAAGGAAGCCAAGGAGAAGTTTCCGTTGCTCGATGAAACATCAATCCGCGGTGCGATGTGGGATCCCGATGCCGGCCTTGTGACGCCGCGTTCGCCGGATGTGGTGCACCATATGGTGCGGGAGGCGACCGAGAGCGGGGTGCTGCGCACCTTCACCAATACCGCAGCGACCGGTTTCGAGATCTCCAATGGGCGGCTCACCGGCGTGCACACATCGCGCGGCACCATTCGGGCGCCACTCGTGGTGGTGGCGTGCGGAATCTGGGGTCCTCTGGTCGGAGAAATGGCCGGGGTCGGGGTACCGTTATGGCCGGTTGAACATCCGCTGCTGTTCTTCGGGCCACTTAAGAGTATTCAGGGTACGGATCAGCACCTGGTGTATCCACTGATGCGTGATCAGGGTAACTCGGCGTATGTGCGCGACACCGGTCGGTCTGAAGGCGGCATGCTGGAGTGGGGTTATTACGAGCAGCACGAACCCCGACTGGTAGACGCCAGCGACATTGGCAATCCGAGGGAGACCAAAGTGTCCCCCTCGATGCGCCATCTGCTGCTCGAGCAGGTCCTCACCGCTTTCAATCTTGCCAGCGACACCGTGCCGATTTTCGCAGAACTCGGCTGGGATGAGCGGAGCTCTTTTAACGGGCTGCTTTCCGTGTCCAGTGACGGTGGGTCACTCATCGGCGAAAGTCCCGAGGTGCGGGGGTTTTGGCTGTGTGAAGCGGTCTGGGTAAAGGACGGGCCAGGTGCGGCGCGATTGTGCGCCGAATGGATGGTGCGAGGCACTACCCAAATCGACGTGCATAATGCAGATATCGCGCGCTTTTATCCCGCCCAGAAAGACCGAAAATACGTGCGCGGACGCTGCTTCGAGAACGCCCGGACCGTCTATTATCCGCCGGTCCATCCGCGTGAGCCCTATCTCACCGGGCGCGATCTTTTCCGCAGTCCGTTTTATGCACGAGAAAAAGAGTTGGGCGGCTACTTCGATAACGAGGTCGGTGGATGGGAGCGCGCTTATGCCTACGCCTCGAACGAGGAGAGGCTCAGCGGTTACCTGGCCAGGGTTCCGGTGCGGGAGAACGAGTGGGATCGCCGCCATGTTCCCTACGAGACAGCTAACGCGGAGCAACTCGCGATGAGTGACGACGTTGGCATGATCAACCTGTCGCACTTCGCGATCTTTGATGTGCAGGGGCCGGACGCCGAGCTTATGCTCGAGACGTTGTCCGTTGCCCGGGTCGGCGGCGGCAAACCGACCGGTTCGGCCATCTACACAAATTTCCTGAATCACCTGGGCGGGGTGCGGTCGGACCTTACGATCTGCCGCCTCGGAGATAGCCGCTATCGCGTAATAACCGGCGGTGCGGATGGCAACCGGGACTGGGTAACGATTCGCAACCATCGCGACGACCACGGACTTGATGCGGATATAACCGTTCGCACCCACTACCTGTCGTCGCTGGGTTTGTGGTGTCCCGGGGCGCGCCTGGTACTTGGCAGGTTGGTTGACACCAATATCCTTCTGGATGAGGTTTTTCCATTTGCCACCGCTCGGGAATTCGAACTTGTGCTGGCTGGCGGCTTGCGAATAGATGCGTGGGCGATTCGAATCTCCTACGTCGGCGAACTCGGCTGGGAGCTTTACCTCGACAACGATCCCGCCATTGCGTTACCCCTGTACGATGCGTTGCTCGATGCAGACGTGGTGCCGGTGGGAATTGAGACATACGCCTCGAGCCGCCGCCTCGAGAAGTGCTTTCGGCTCCAGGGCGCCGATCTCGAGACCGAGTGGGGCGCACACGAGTCCGGGGTTGGACGGGTGAGGGTGAAGTCGGCGGATTTCATCGGCAAGGAGGCTTATCTGGCGGACCGTGCGCAACAACCCGTTGCGATGTTATGTACGATGACGCTGGACATGTTATCGATTGAGGGGGGTACGCCGCGTTACCCGGTAGGTACCTGGCCGATTCTCGATCCAGCAAGCAAAGAAGTTCTTGTTGATGAGAAAGGGAGACGTTCGTACAGCACCAGCACGTCCTACTGCCCGTCGCTTGGCGAGCACGTGGTGATGGGCTACCTTCCCCGCGAACGAGCCAGGGTAGGTGAGAAGCTGATGTTGGAGTATTTCGATGAAGGAGGTGACGGCCACTACCCGATGACCGTGCGCATCGTCGGGCGCGGCGCACTGTTTGATCCGGAAAATCTACGTGTGCGTGGATAAATTCGCGGATCGATCGAAATTCAGCGGGAGTATCCCATGACCGATCACAATCCCAACGTACCGAGTGTCGACCAGAGCGACCGGCTGGTGCCCGTCAACCTGCGTCAGACGGGTCCCACGCCGGTGGAGATGCTGATCTCGACCCGGGTACGCAAATCGCCGTTCTGGCATTTGTCCATCGAGGCAGGATGCTGGCGAGCCACGGTATACAACCGCATGTATCACCCGCGCGGTTATGTGAAGACCGAAGACGGTGGAGCAATGGCCGAGTACGACGCTCTGGTCAACCGGGTTACGATGTGGAACGTGGCGGTAGAACGTCAGATTCGGGTGAAGGGGCCGGGGGCGGAAGGTTTTGTCAACTTTGTCATTACTCGCGACGCTACCAGGATTGCGCCCATGTCGGCCCGCTACTGCATTCTCTGCAACGAGAAAGGCGGGATCCTCAACGATCCCGTGGTGCTGCGGCCAGCCGCTGACGAATTCTGGATCTCTCTCGCCGATGCCGATCTGATGTTCTGGCTCCAGGGGGTCAATCTCGGCCGCAGATGGGACGCGGACATCGACGAGATCGATGTTTGTCCCCTGCAGATCCAGGGTCCACGATCCGAAAAACTCATGGTCGACCTGGTCGGCGACGCGGTTCTCGATGTGCCCTATTACGGCCTCATGGAAGCGGAGGTCGACGACGCCCGGGTACTGGTTAGTCAAACCGGTTTCACCGGCGAGAAGGGCTTTGAGGTGTATGTGCGCGATGCATCGGTGCACGCCGAGACGGTCTGGAACCGGATTCTTGCCGTTGGAGAAAAACACGGTCTCGAAGTGGTTGCGCCCGCGCATCATCGGCGCATTGCCGCGGGAATACTCTCCTGGGGTCAGGACATGGATTTCGAGACATCACCTTTTCAGGTGCCTCTCGCCTACCAGGTGCCGCGCAATAAAACCGCCGACTACATCGGCAAGCAGGAACTCGAGCGGCAGCGTGCCGAGATCGAAGCCGGGCGGTTCCCGTTCAAGCTCAAAATGGTTGGCTTGCGGTTAGGGGGTCTTCCGATTACCGACTACGCCAGCGATTTCTGGTTGGTCGCGACAACGGACGGCGAGCGGGTGGGTTACATTACCTCGCCATGGTGGTCGCCCGAACTCGACACCAACATCGCTCTGGCTCACGTACCGGTGGGGCTGAGTGAGATCGGCACCAGACTGAGAGTGGAGTTGCCCGAGCCATGGGCTCTGCACGCGGGAGAGCCGGTGGAGGCAGAGGTCTGCGAGGTGCCGTTTCGACCGTCTGTCAATCCGAGTGCGCGTGAGGTGGCCAGGAAACGCGGTCGCGACTATGCAGATTGAGAAAAGGGGTCAGTATTTTTCGGGTGAAAATCGTTCCTCTTCAGTTATTTTCTTCGTCAAAAATGAACCCGACTCTTTTTTCTTATTGCTACAAAAGCAGCACTATGCTATATATGTAGCATTATGCTATAAAAGTAGCATTTAGCCGGGTTCGACTCTGTTTGCCGAGTCGGCCGCTTGCCGCCGAATCGGAAACCTGAAGCATCGGTGTCCCGGCCGCGGTTGCGGAGAAGATCATGGGTGTATTGTTGCTGAGCGCGTTGCTTGTTACCTCATGGGCATGGTCGGCGCATGCAGCAGAGTCTTCCACGGCAGTGCCAGCCCCGGAAACGTTGTCCCCATCCGTCGATCTATTTGAACTCGAACAACGGGTGCTGCAACTCATGATCGAAAAAAATGCGCTCGGGCGTCGCCGGGCAGCGCTGTTCAACACGATTGAAAGCGAGATTGATCCGGCGACGCGTGCGCGATTCTTCGACGGAGATGGAATCGCCACCGGCGTACATGGCGTATACGTTGACGAAAACACCATGCGAGTCATTGGCGTCGTCCCCGGGTCGCCGGGTCATGCGGCCGGGCTGCGGGAAAACGATCGCCTGCTGGAAATCAACGATACCGTGGGCGGTGATGCACAGGATGCCGGTGCGCGACTCCTCTGGGCCATGCGGCGCATGAAACCGGGCGATCTCTCCAGCGTGACGTTTCTGCGGGGCGATGAACGGCACACGGTACAGGTACCCGTCATCAGCCTGAAGCAACTGCGACGGATCCAGGAACGGGAAAACGGCTCTGCCGGATCGTTGAATGAAACCGAGATACGGGAACAAGAACGTGAATACTGGATATCACGCCGCCAGCATTACGGGGTTCGCGCGGTGCTGGCGGAACAACGCCTCGGCGTCTGGGACGGATTATTACTGATGAGCGTCGCAGGTGGATTGGGCAATCGTCTCGAGACGCGGATTGGCGTACTCGTGCTGGAATCGGCGGATTCCGACCATCCGCTGCGCACCGGTGATGTGATTACGCGTATTGGTCACAACAGGCCGTCCGACGCTCAGCACGCGGTGCGGTTGTTGTATGACTACGAAAATCAGCCACTGATTCCATTGTCGGTTGAACGTGCGGGCAACTGGCTGGCGCTCGAGTTGCCGTATCCTGCAGGCGAGAGAATGCCCTGATTGAATTGTTTCTTTATCGTGAAGCGCTATTCGAGCGGGTTAAACACCCCGCGCCGGATGGGTCGCGTTTGCTTCATTCGGTCTCCCCGCAGCCCGGACCTCGGAATGGTGATGCGGCTATTCATGCCTGTCTCGGGCGGGGTACACTCCGTTCCGTCATCAGAGACATATATATATGGCGGCACAGAAGGTTCGGGGTAGCGTAAGTGAGCTGACTATCATCAACTACTCGGCCATGTACATGCCCGTTTCGATGGTGCTTCTGCCGCTTGGTGTT
The DNA here is from genome assembly GCA_027295975.1 of Gammaproteobacteria bacterium. GTDB lineage: Bacteria > Pseudomonadota > Gammaproteobacteria > Pseudomonadales > Azotimanducaceae > SMWK01. Next base: position 2,731 of record JAPUJX010000660.1, on the reverse strand, counting down.
TACGTTCTTCCTTATTATGTGGAACTTGGCATCAGCCTTTATACGATGTCGGCCATCATCTTCTTCGCGCGTTTGTCCGATGCCTTCACCGACCCGCTGATTGGGGTACTGAGCGACAAAACCAAGAGCCGTTGGGGCCGGCGCAAGCCGTGGATCGTCGGCGGCGCGCCGCTGCTCATGTTATCGCTTTATATGCTGTTTGTGCCGTCGGAGGACGTTTCAGCCTGGTATTTCGGGTTCTGGATCGTAATTCTCTATTTCGCGTTCACGATTGTGGATTTGCCGTACCACGCCTGGGGTGCCGAACTCTCGCCGGTGTACGATCAGCGCACCAAGATCACCTCGCGCCGTGAACAGTTTCACTTCCTGGGTACCATCTCCTTCAACCTGCTGCCGATAGTGGCGGCAACCGCTATCTTTTTTTCCCGAACCGACTTCAGTTCCGTCACCGAGATATTTCAAAACTTCACCGGCGAGTTCACCATCATCATGGCGGAGCGAGCAGGTAACATTGACGTAATCCTGAACTGGCTCGCCAACTTTGTCCTGGTGCTGATACCAGTCACGTTTGTGATGGCATGTATGTTTGTGCCGGAGCCCGCGCAGCAGGTCATACCGCGGCGTAAGCCCACGTTTCTCGCCAGCCTCAGGGTCGTTAAGAGAAATGGCCCGTACATTCGCTTGTTGGTGTGTTACACGGTCAGCGTGCTGGGTGCGGGAATGACGGCGGTTCTTTCATATTTTTTCGTCAAACATGTCATTGGTGCCGGTGAGCTTTATCCGATCTATCTGCTGGTGTATTACGCAAGTTCGGTACTGGGACTACCGCTCTGGACACAGCTTTCGAAACGCATCGGCAAACACCGCGCGTACCGGGTGGCGATATTCTGGTTTGCGTTCTGGGCGTCGTGGATTCCGTTCATTCCATCCGGCCAGTTCGGTTTGTTCCTGATAATCATGTGTTTCAAAGGCTCGGCGATTGGCGCGCTGCTTGCTATTCCCGCGGCAATGGCTGCCGATGCGGTGGACATAGACTCGGCGCGAACCGGTGAACAACGTGCCGGCCTCTACTTCTCTGTATGGGGCTTTCTCAAGAAGGGTGCCAACGCTTTAGGTGGTGCGATCGGCCTGGCCGCCGTTGCTTTCTTCGGCTTTGATGCCCTGGCCGACCCGGAACTCGCCGGGACGGCGGAGGGCAACAGCAGCAATTCACTGTTTATGCTCGCGGTGCTTTATTCGATCGTTCCCGCGGGTTTCAAGTTCATCGCGTTGCCTTTTATCTGGAAATACCCGCTCACGGAAGAGCGCCAGATTCGGATTCGCGCGCGCCTGGACCGGCGCGGTGTGACGGTGCAGGCGCAAAGTGCGCCCGCGAAAGGGGTTTGAAACCACCATGGGAAAGTGGCGTCGAAGCCCGCGCACCATTTCAGGTTGACCTCGAAGATCCTCACCTGTGGTTTTGTGTCGCTGGCGGTGTTTTCCATCGGTTTAGCCACCGAAACCCCGGCAGAAGCCAAGTCCCGGCTGGATGTCATCCTGGAACGGGGATACATCAACGTCGGTACGACGGGTGATTACCAACCTTTTAGTTTTCTCAATCCGAAAACGGGGAATTACGAAGGGTATGATATCGATGCCGCCAGGAATCTTGGTCGAGCTTTGGGGGTGGAAGTCCGTTTTGTAAAAACCGTCTGGGCGACCCTGGAACAGGGTATTCTGGAGGGCAAATACGATATTGCCATGTGCGGCATTACCAGAACGGCCGCTCGCCAGAAACAAGTGGGGTTGACCGATTCATACTTTGAAGTCGGGAAGTCGCCCCTTGTCCGCAAGGTTGACCAGGGGCGTTTCAAGACCCTGGCCGATATCGATCAGGACGGGGTGAGGATAGGAGTCAACCCGGGGGGAACCAACGAAAAATTTGTACGTGCCAACATACGGCGCGCGCAAATCGTCGTCATCGGCGAAAACCTCGAAATTCCGGGCAAAATAGCCGCGGGTGAAGTGGACGTGATGATTACGGACAACGTGGAAGCTTTGCTGGTTGCACACAATCGCCCGGAACTCCACGCCGTCTCGCCGGAGCAACCTTTCACCTCCGACCAATTCGGGTACATGGTGCCCATTGATGCCGCACCCTTGCTCAGCTGGCTGAATCTCTGGATTGGCCGGATGAAGGAGCAGGGGGAGTTAGCGAAACTCAACGAGAAGTGGATAGGCGACCTCAGACAGTCGTCGAGAATCGGGCCGAATCGCGATTTGTAGCTGAATCGCGATTCGACCCTTCGGTCGACCGATCAGGCCGGATAATTCGACCGTATCGGGTTAAAAATTCCAGATACCCTTCAGATACCACATGGCTCCGTCATAGCCGATGGGGGTACGTCGTGGATACTCGAGACCCTGAGACTGGCGCGTAACGATCTTGTTCGGAAACTCATCGAACACGTTGTTGGCGCCGAGAACAACCGTCACATTATCGTTGACCAGGTAGCGGCCCTCGATATCGACGAGCAGGCCGGAATCAACCTTTTCGCGATTATTCCTCTCATCAATGGTCTCATCGTACCAGTTCGCACGCACCGTCAGGTCAATCTTCTCCATCGAGTGGCGGGCGGTGAAGCTGAATCGATTATCCGGAAGGTTATTCTCAATATTGAATACCGTACCGCCGGATACCGGGTTGACGGGCATGCCTCCGACCGTGACCGTGTTCTGCTTCGTCACTTCG
>JAPUJX010000066.1 GCA_027295975.1 Gammaproteobacteria bacterium | reverse complement strand
CAATCTCTTCGGCAACGACGGAGTCTCTCAGGACTTCTAGAAGCTGGTGCGGCTGAAAATCCCAACCTTTCAACTCGGAGAAAAGCTCGGTGATGCCCGCTTGTTCTGAAGCATTCAGGGTAAGAAGAAACGAGAGTTCGTTTTTTGTCAGGGTGGCGTCGAGGCTCGTCTGATTCCCGGATACGGTAACACCCGCAGCGGAATCCTCCACGCCGCAAGCCGCCAGAGTCATGACAACCACCAGGGATGCGATTGCTCGAAATGCGATTTTCGGCCTGCTGGTGGCCGCAAAAGTTGATGCTTTTTCGTACACGTTTGAACTCCGGTTGGCGATTGGTCTTTATGGATCGGTGCTGATATTCATTAGATGCATCAGCGTCGAGAAAGGTTGCAAGCTTTGCCCTGTTGTTCGCGGATATGCACGATTTTTCTGATAGAAACAAAAAAGCCCCGACTAGCGGGGCTTTTGATCCGTAGAAGCTAGATCAGGTTCGACGCCGTCTCATTAAAGCCAGCCCCAACAGGCCCGCGCCAAGCAGGCCGACGGTGCCGGGTTCGGGGACCGAGTCGACCCTGATGTTGGTACGAATCCACAGGGTCGCCGGGGTTGACGAACTAAAATTGTCCGATCCGTAGATCCAATTCGCCGCGTCGCTGATACCCGCTATCGTGCCATTGGCCCTGTTCCAGATGGTGTTGGCCGCATTGCTGCCGTACTCCGTTGCGGCTTCCACAAAATTCCCGCTGACTAAATCGAACACTTCCCAGGAACTCGACGAGTAGTTGACACTACCGCCCCACAGAATCTCGGCCAGCAATCCGGCTGGATTAGTGGCAGCCGGGTTGCCGAGGTTCGTGACCCTCCAGGCGAAATAGTGGGTGCCGTAGTCGAGGTCGAAGACCACGGTGTCGCTGACTCTCCAATTACTCCCCGCACTGAGGGCTCCCCAGGTAGCGCCTGCGGTACAGGCAGCATCGGTACACAGCCCACCACTGGAGATAACGTTGTCGGCGGTCATATTGACGGTAACGGGAATGGCGGTGGCGCTCGCGGCAAAACCGCTCAGTATGAAAACCAGGGTGATCCTTCGAAAAGACATAGCTGCCCCCCTTTTGGTGGATAGCGACAAGCGTAACGCAGTTCACCTGCCTATGTCTTGTTGGCAATGCCACAAATTCGATCAGGCGAACAGAATTTAGCTCAAAAGGAGCCAGGGTCCGAGCGTAATTTCCAGCGGGTTTGTTCGGTCGGTCGGCGGAATGGTCGCCCATTCCAGGTATCTGCGCCCCTGATCTGCCCGTTATTCGATGCCGACCCCGGCTCGCGAGATCTCAAGTGGTTGATTAGTCTACAAAAGAACAAACATGCCACATGGCCGCGATGGATAAGAGCCCTTCTCACAGTCATGTGCTTCCGGGTTGGGTAACAACCTGGGTTTCGTCTTAAACCCCCCTTTTTTATCACCAATCAATCTAAAAAAAGTACACGAACAGAAATCTGACGTGATTCAGTTTTGTCTGCTCCCGCCTTAAACTCCGCTGGCGTCCGACCGCATGATAGAAAACGCATGATGATCGTAACAAAGCACATGCCCACATTCGCCCCGCGTTCACGAGCGCCTCGATGGTCGCCGATGGTGGCTCCATGGGTGTTGTCGGCCTTGATATCCGTGCTCGGGTGTCAACCGCCGCCTGAGGATTCCCCTCGGGAAGATCTGTTTGTCGGGGATCTGACGGATATTGAGGCCCGTGGCTACATTCGCTTTGGCCGGCAGAACTGGGCGGGTTTTGACTCCCTGCCTCAGGAAGGCCTGCCAATGCAGTCCTACTACCGGCTTGCCGAGAAATTTGCGCGCGAGAGGGGGCTGTCGGTGCGCTGGACCGACATCGACGATTTTGTCGAACTACTCCAGGCAACCGCCGCCGGTCGGGTCGACGTTGTCATCAACAACGTGACGGTGACTGAATCCCGCCAGCAACGGCTTGGCTTCACGATACCGCTCACTCTCAGTGACGAATGGCTGATTGGCCGCTCGGCAAATAAAACTCTGGAACTGGAGTCGGACGCATTTCAGCGGCTCACGCTGGGAATTCCCGAAGGAACGGCATATCTCGACTCGGCTGCCGCAACACCTGAGTTGGCGGGCCTTCGACTCGAACGCCTCGCGTCGCTCATGTTGCCAGACGAGGTCGTCGACGGTATTACCGCCGATCGGTACGACCTCACGTTGATGGATGCGGGTAGCGCACGATACCTTGTCGAAAACACCGCAGACCTCGAGCGCTTGTGGACGCTTCCGAACCGGCGCGAACTGGCATGGGTCACCCGGCTTGATAGTTCGGACCTGTTGGCTGCCCTGGACCAGTTCCTCGTGGAGCAACATATCGGCGGCCGGCGGGCCCAGCGAGATCGTCAGGATTTGTCCGGCATTAAGGCGAGCGGGACGATGCGTATGTTGACGTTGACCGGACCGCATACGTTCTTTCTCTGGCGAGGGGAGTTATTGGGTTTTGAGTACGAACTGTTGAAGTTGTTCGCAAAGGAGCAGGGAGTGCGTCTGGAAGTCGTGTTGGCCCCCGATCGTGCCAGCCTCTTCGAGAATCTCAAATTAGACCACGCGGATGTGCTCGCGGCGGCGGTAACGGTGACCGAAGAGCGTCTCGAGTCGGGGCTTCGTTTCTCCGAACCCTATATGTATGTGGACGAGGTGTTCGTCAGTTCTGCAACCAATCCTCCACCCGAAACTCTGGAAGGCTTTGACGATCGCATGGTCTATTCCAATCCTGTGACAAGCCACTGGCAACATTTACGGCAATTGCAGCCACAAGTGAAAATTCAAGCAGTAGCCGATGATGTAGAAACGCTGTTGGAGCGGGTTCGGAGCCTCGAATATGACATTACGTTGATAGATAGTCACCTGTTGGCGATCGAACGGGTGCACCACACAGACCTGGCCGAGGGTCCGGTGTTGACCAGGGGTGCGCCCATAGCCTGGGTTGTCCATCCGGATAACGTGGAACTCGGTCAGGCGCTGGACCAGTTCACGAAACGCGTCTATCGCGGCAGAACCTACAACTTGTTGTGGCAGAAGTATTTCGGCAACAAACGGCGCGTCATCCGTCACGAGCAGCAGCGTCTTGTTGGCGCTGAGCTGTCACCCTACGATGGCCTTGTCAAGCGGCAGAGCAGCGAGTTTGAATTCGACTGGCGGATGGTTGTGGCACAGATGTATCAGGAGTCCGGGTTCGATCCGACACGCACGTCTTTTGCGGGCGCGCGCGGTTTGATGCAGGTGATGCCAAGAACAGCGGGTCAGGTGGGCGTTGCTGTGGAAGATCTGTGGAAGCCTGAACCCAACATCATTGCAGGTACGCGCTACCTGAACTGGACCCGGCAGCGATTTGAGGACTCGTTGCCGTTGAGCGAACGGTTGTGGTTCGCCCTCGCTGGTTACAACGCGGGTCCGGGTCATGTCCGGGATGCGCGCCGTCTCGCTCGGGAACAGGGTTTGAATCCAAACTTGTGGTTCGACAACGTGGAGCGCGCCATGCTGCTTTTGAGCAAGCCGAAGTACGCGCAGCGAGCCCATTACGGTTTTGTGCGTGGCAGTGAGCCGGTAAATTACGTCCGCGAGATTCGAGAACGGTACCGGGCTTACGTAAGTCATCTGAACGAGTTGGAGCGTGCTTCCCCCAGGTGAGAAGTTTGCGGAAAGGTCTTTTTTTCCTTGATTCTGTAGTTACTACAGGTTGTAGTGTGTCACGGTTGCAATAGATCGGGTACGGCGCACGATGATTTTGAGAAAAAGTTTGTTCGCGCTTGTGGTGGCGCTCTCAGCAGCGCCGGTTGTCGCCCAGGATTATGTGGTTACCGTGCACGGCATCGTTTGCTCCTTCTGTGCGCAAGGTGTCGTCAAAAAGGTCTCAAAACTGCCGTTCGTGGACCGCTCGGCGTATACCAACGGGGTCAAGGTCGAGATCGAAAACCAGAAGGTCACGGTTGCCGTCCGGGAAGATTCGGCGCTTGACACCCTGAGTCTGTTTGCTGCCATCGAATCCGGTGGCTACAGCCCGATAGAAGTCTGGAAGGTTTCGGAAACGGGCGAGCTCACCGCATACCAGCCGTGAGAGCGGTCGCGCGGGCGCTGCTGCTTTTGCTGAGTAGCCAGGTGGTCGCCCATCAGCCGGTGATGGACATGGCGCCGAGATGGGAAGGCGGTTATGGCATCCAGACCCGAGTGGAGCGTTTCGACTCACGAACAACCACCTGGCTGGAAGGCGTTTACACCCTCAGACCGTCAACTCGGGTAACGTTCAAGCTGCCTTATGTTGATGATGAGCTTCGCAATGTCATCATCGGGGTGCCGCTCAAAAAATACACGAATCGAGGCGCGTTTACCTCCAACTGGAGCGTCACGCCTTCGGTACAGTTTCCAACGGCGGACGAAGGCGAATGGGATGTGGGCCTGAGCATTTCCTACAGCGCCTCAACGCCGTCGTCATACAAACTATACGATTTATATGTATGGAACGATCGTGTAGGTCTCGATATCAATGTGGGGATTCATCCCGTTCACAATAATTCGACCAACAGCGGTTTGTTTGCGATATGGGATGTTTCCATGCTCGCGTCATCCGATGGCGATCGGGTCCAGACTGGCCCGGTGCTGATGTTTTACTGGCAGAATGTGATGGCGCGCCTCGAATACAAGGCACTCGTTTACGAGCGCGACAGCAACTGGAGCGGCGGTTATTTCGGTTTCGGCATTGGCGCCGTTTTTTGAGCAGGCGATGATGAACTCATTGCTGGCAACCTGCACGTGGCTCGTTACCCGGAACCGGCGCGCGCGCAGCGATTCATAAACCGATTCGTTTTAGTCCGCAACAGACGGTTTGAGATTTTCCTTCTTCCACTGCATGGACAGATAAATTCGGTTATAGCCGCTCGGGTGATCGAAGAACAAGATTTCCTCCCAGAACCCCGGCTTCATCTTCCGATAGGTCGACAGGCTCAGGATTGCTTCGGAGAATCCGTCGGGTTCGCGCGAGGCATTCAACCCATAGATATCCGCTTCTACTTCATTGATTCGGATAATGTTGTTGATTACCGGAGATATGAGAAACAGATATATTGAGAACAGCGCGAACATCAGCGGTAGACCCGCGATATCGCCCACATCGCGTATTCCCCAGGAGGATCTGTTCACCCGCTCGAATGACCAGCG
>JAPUJX010000659.1 GCA_027295975.1 Gammaproteobacteria bacterium | reverse complement strand
CAGCCGACACTTGGCCAGATGAGTAAATGGGGCCGACCCCAGGGCATCACCTCAACTAACGGTTTCGAGCGGGGGCATGCCCAACGCTTCGCGGTAGGTGTTGTGATAATGATGCAGCGCCGGTTCGTTGCGCCCGAAGGTCACATACGCCTGCGCTCCCGACACCCTCTACTCCCCTGCTCGCGATTCAGTCGACTTGTGGCGATCTCGACCACGACTATAGTCTGACACCGATGATGGCCGCGTGCGCATCGACTATTCCAGAGTAATGATCACCTTTCCTTTGTGGTGTCCCGCCCCAAAGTGCCGGTAAGCGTCCGGAACCTCACTTAACGGGTAACGCCGATCTATGACAGGTACGACCTTGCCGGCTTCCAGAAGCTCTTTCAAATAACCCAGATCCTTTCTACTGGGTTTCATCGCCAGCAGCCCCATTTTCTGACTCCCGACCATTGAACTCCACAAGCCAAGGAGCAGAGCTTGAAGAATCCGGGACGTGGAACCTCCGACCATGACGTAACGGCCTTCGGGAGCCAAGGCACGCTTGAAATCGAACGCTGAACGAAGTCCGATTACATCGAGAATCAGATCATAACGGCGTCCGTTCCGGGTGAAGTCTTCTTGCGTGTAATCGATGACATGGTCTGCGCCGATCGACCGCAACATGTCCAGTTTCCCCGCACTGTCCACGCCCGTCACTTCGGCCCCGGCCGATTTGGCAATCTGTACCGCAAAGGTGCCGACGCCACCGCCCGCGCCATTGATCAATACTGTCTGTCCAGGCTGAATCTGTCCTTTGTCGCGCAGTCCCTGAACGGCCAAGACGCCCGCTTGAGGTACAGCCGCGGCTTGCTCGAAAGTCAGACCGGCCGGTTTTGGCACCAATACACTTTCGCGCGCGCATACGTACTCGGCAAAACCGCCCCATTTGACCCATTGGTCCCCGAACACCTCGTCACCTGGCTGAAACTGTGTTACGTTTTTACCAACCGCTTCGATGCGTCCTGCGATGTCAGCGCCGAGTATCCGGAATTTGGGTTTCAGAAGCCCAAATATCACGCGGTTCACGAACGGCTTCCCCCTCAGGAGTTCCCAGTCCCATGAATTTATCGATGCCGCACAAATTCTAACAAGGGCCTCATCGTCTTTCGGAATGGGTTTCTCGACCTCTTTGAGCGCAAGAACATCCGGCGATCCGTATCTGGTAAATACAATTGCTTTCAAAGAGCCTCCGCCACGATTGCATTAATCGATTTCAAGTCGCCGGCCGCGGATCCATGCGAAAAAACCAGATGTCGTTCGGACCTTCGGTCGGGGCCTCACCCAGAGGTTCGGGTGCAACCCACTCCCTGGCCATCTCCTCCAGTTGCAAACGCAGTGCGGCCAACAGGTCGGGATCGGTGACCCGCACCGCCTGGCGCTCGTAGCGCTTGCCCGCAATGCGCAACACCACCCGGCCGTCGAGCATCACGTCTCCGTGCCACCGCTTGAAGACGTAGATCAGGTGCAGTATCCAACGTTGTTGACCGGAGAACCTGCCCCACATGAAACCAAGGTCGCAGGGTACGTAAAGCTGTCCCTCGTGAACCATGATCCCGGTGGTTCTGGATCCCAACGGCTCGACGAGCTGGAGTTCGATCGGTTCCATCGGGGCACAATTCCCCTGCACGCACGAGCCTTTCTCACCCAGAACGATTGGCCAATCGATGTCTGGCTCGGACACGAGCGTGCCCGTGCTCAACCGCCCACCAGGAATTGGGCCTGTCGGTCCGTCCGACATACGCTGTGCGACAAGCCCTGCGGCGATGACCAGAACAATCACAACCCCGACGATTTTTGCCGCGCCAACCAACAGAGTTCCCCTAGTGCTTGCCCGAGTTTGTGTTTGATCGGTCATAGTCATTCCTTCGAACCATCAGCTCACCGCGTCGCGGCCGGCCTGGTCTAGTTGATTCGGGACAATGGTTCATGCCTCGAATTTTCGTTGGGGAGTTCCTGTGGAGACTGTCAGCGTCCGTTCGGATCGAGGACCCGGACGACCTTTCGCGCGCCCTGCCAAATCCTCAACTTGGAGGTGTCACGCAGCCCCCGGAAGCGCCGCTCGACGAAGCGGCTCAACCGTTGCCAAAGGGGTATCGACCGTATACGCCGCCGCAAGCCCGGGGCTTCCACGCTGAGGCAGAGCGCCGCGATGATCAACAGTGGTAAACCGGGAAGGATCGGAATAATCAAGCCGATCAATCCGAACACCAACAGCACGACGCCCAATCCCCGAATAGCGATCTGTTTCATTTGCCTACGCCTCCGCTTATATCTTTTGCTGAACGTTCGAACACTTTCAACGCGTTCGGCTCAACCCGACTCTTGCTGAATCTATCTTTTGCAATCTACCGTATGCAGAGCAGGTTCTGTGCCAACCTCTAACTCACTAATTTCGTTGGAAAAAGTAATTGCAGAGCGCCACGGCATGGTAGAAGTCGCCACACATTGGCGTATCCCCCCACTCGTCAACGGGGTATAGATGTATCCCGTGGCAATCAATTGAAAACACCAAGTAAGCACCCACTGGTGCCACCCACCAGACAACTCGCACAAACGCCAAGGAATCTCTCGCCGGTAGCGGCGACTGGGTAGGCTACCGCGCTGGGGTCGAGGAGAAAGTTTGACAACGCATCAGTCGACACTTGCAAGCGTGGGAGAAGCCCTGGAAAGAGTCCTGGCGCGCTACCAGATCAACGCCGACGCGCTATTTCTGGAAGCTGGCATCACCGATGTCGATCGGCGGACACTGGATGCACGAATTCCCATCGACAAGCTCCATGATTTCTGGGCTCGCGCGGTCGCCGCGACGCGGAACCGGTGTATCGGATTTGAGGCAGGTCAGGCGATCTACTCGACGAATCTCGCCTCACTCGGCTATGCCTGGTTGTCCAGCGCGACCCTCCGCCAAGGCATCCACCGCTTGGCTCGGTATCACCGAATACTCAGCACCGGGCTCACGATCATCGTGGATGAGCAACCCGGCCGCGTCACGCTAACGGTCGAACGCCATCCCGACACGCCGATCCAAGGCCGCGATGCATGCATGTGCCTGGTCGTCACACTGTGCCGGGAAGTGGCCAACCCCGAGTTTGCGCCCATGCATGTTTGCCTTTCCGGCCCTCGACCTCCTTGTGCGGAGGAACTGATGCGATTCTTCGCCTGCGACGTTGAATTTGACGCCGACGTCGATGAAATCGCGGTTTCAGCAGCGTCCGCGGATGAGCCATTGCCGCG
>JAPUJX010000658.1 GCA_027295975.1 Gammaproteobacteria bacterium | reverse complement strand
GGCCGATTCAAGTTGAACTGAATGCCGAGTGCATCCCGGGTATCGATGCCGCGCGACAGGTTGTTGCCAAGGTGGTTGAACAGGGCAAAACAGTCTACGGCGTCAACACCGGTTTTGGACTGCTGGCGAACAAGCGCATTCCGGAGCGGGATTTGCAGGAACTTCAGCGCAGGCTGGTCCTCTCTCATGCCTGCGGCGTGGGCGAACTGTTGCCGGACGATCAGGTCCGTCTCATTCTCCTGTTGAAGATCGCCAGTCTCGCTCGCGGTCATTCGGGCGTGCGGTTGACGTTGATCGAAGCCCTGATCCGACTGCTGAATGCCGGTGTTTATCCCTGTATCCCGAGCCAGGGCTCCGTGGGAGCATCGGGAGATCTCGCTCCGCTGGCGCATCTTTCCCTGCCACTGATTGGCGAGGGCGAGGTGCGCGTCGAAGGCGAACGTCTGCCGGGAGTCAAAGGTCTCGCCCATGCCGGGCTTGAGCCGCTGGTGCTTGCCCCTAAAGAGGGCCTGGCACTGCTCAATGGCACGCAGGTCTCGACGGCCATGGCACTGGCCGCTTTGATCCAGGGAGAACGCCTGTTTAATGCCGGTCTGGTCGCCGGCGCGCTGTCGGTCGACGCCGCTCTCGGCAGCGACAGTCCATTTGATGCGCGCATTCAACGGGTGCGCGGCCAACCCGGTCAGGAATGTACCGCGGCCGTTTACCGTTCCCTGCTGGCAGGATCCGACATTCGCCACTCCCATGAGGATTGCGAGCGCGTGCAGGATCCCTATTCGCTGAGGTGTCAGCCTCAGGTGATGGGAAGTTGTCTCGATAATCTCCGACACGCCGGACACACATTGCTCATCGAGGCCAATGCCGTATCCGACAATCCGCTGGTGTTTGCCGAAACCAACGAAATACTCGCCGGCGGTAATTTTCATGCCGAACCCGTCGCTCAGGTCGCCGATCTCATTGCCATTGCTTTCGCCGAAGTCGGGGCATTGTCGGAGAGGCGTATCGCGCTGCTCATCGATAGCCACCTGAGCGAACTACCGCCGTTTCTGGTGAACGACAGCGGCGTGAATTCCGGCTTTATGATCGCGCAGGTGACCGCGGCTGCCCTGGCGAGCGAAAATAAATCCCTCGCCCATCCGGCCTCGGTCGACAGCCTGCCCACATCGGCAAATCAGGAGGATCATGTGAGCATGGCGGCCTTCGCCGCGCGCCGCCTGACAGCCATGGCGGTGAATACTTCCGGCGTGCTCGCCATCGAAATATTGGCCGCATGCCAGGGGATTGATCTTCGGGCCCCACTGACCACTTCCGATCCGCTCAAAGCGGTGATTGATGTCATTCGCGAACGGGTTCCGGCCTACGATCAGGATCGCTATTTCGCTCCGGATATCGTGGCGGTCAAAGAGTTGATTGCCTCGGGAAGCCTCGCGACCGGGGAAGATTTGACGTTGTTTTAGCAAGTGCTCATCCATACAAAAAACTTGCCGACGCACACAAGCTACCGGTGACGATGGACACGTAACATGATCCAATCATTAACAGACGTAATCGACGCGGCCCAATACCCCATGGAAGACGAAGGTTTTCGTAACGAGTGTAAACGCACTCTGGACGAAACAGGAGCGCTGATCATGCACAATTTCGTGAAACCGCCGGCAATTGCGACGCTACAACGCGAGGGTGAAAGCCACCAGTACCTCGCCTTCTACCCGGTTAACAAACACAACATCTACCTCGAACCACCGGACTCCCGATATCCGGCCGACCATCCACGCAACCGCGAGGTTTCTTCTTCAAAAGGCTGTATCACCACCGATCAGATCCCAGATGGCTCGGTACTGCGTACTCTCTACGACGCATCGGAGTTTCGTGAATTTTTATGTGCGGTTTTCGAAGAAGCAGAGCTGCACGAATATGGTGATGTGATGTCCTCGATCAACCTTCACTATGCCAGCGAGGGACAGGAGTTGGGCTGGCATTTCGACAATTCTTCTTTTGCCGTCACCCTGATGATTCAGAACGCCGCAGGCGGGGGTGCATTCGAATTCGTGAAGGACGTGCGCGACGCCGACGGCGGCACAATGAACTACGAGCTTTCCGGGAAAATACTCGATGGCGACGTAACAACGAATAATCTGGCGATGGAAGCTGGCACCCTCGTATTATTTCGGGGCCGTAATTCCATTCACCGTGTTACCCCGGTCGAAGGAAACCGTACCCGGATGCTGGCAGTGCTTGCGTACAACACGGAACCCGGTATACCGCTTTCGGAATCGGCACGCATGACTTTTTACGGGCGACTTGGATAGGCTCGCGGATTCCGAAATTGACCGTGTTTCAAGTGAGATACCTTCGTGAGATTTCCAGGGACTGAACCGAATTGGTATGCAGATACCGTCCGGCATGGGAGAATCCGGCGAGACATATCTGGTGGGGGAAGATGGCCTCATGCGCAGCGATTCTCGGTTTTTCGATACCTCATCCGTTCTCGGCACCAGGGTGACCGGGGCAACTGTCGGCAAAGCACTCAAGGGGGAGATCGGCCTGGAGATTCTAGATGATTACCGCGGCGTGCTGGTGTACTCGGCCTACCGGCTGTTTGAATTTGAAGGGATCCGTTGGGCCGTATTAGCGGAGCAGGACGTGGCGGAAATTGAAGACTCTATCGTTTCGGCCCGGCTGTGGATGGGAGGTGGTTTCATCGCCCTGCGTTGCATCGCGCTGATGCTTCGCTTCCTGTCGCTACATCTCGCGCTGCCTGCTTCCATAGCAGTCCTGCCGGGGTGGCGGAAGACGACTACGCTTGAGCGTTTCATGTGCCGGGAGCCAGGAAGAAATCTATCTCCGCAAGTATACTGGTCACGGTCGGCTGATATTCAATTCATAGAACTCTGGACGCGCAAACCAGGAAAATAAGGAAGTCACAATGAGAAGAAGGTTTCTAAAACTAATCGTCGGATTATCGGCTCTATTACCCCTCACCGGTGTTATCGCTGCTAGCAATGATCAGACACCGGTACTCTCCAGAATTTCTGACAGCGGTACCCTGCGGGTCGGCATGTCCGCCGGACAACCGCCGTTTAACGTAACCAACAGGGATGGCAAGATAATTGGCCTGGATGTGGATCTGGCTGATTTGTTGGCGACCGCGATCGGAGTCAAACTCGAAATAGTTGCCATGCCTTTCGGCGATCTGCTGATGGCGCTGGAAGGTGGCAAGATCGACCTGGTCATATCGGGCATGACGGCCACTCTGCAACGCAACATGCGAGCCGCGTTCGTGGGTCCTTACCACATCAGTGGAAAGTCGATTCTGGCTCGGTCTGAAACCATCGCTGCGCTGCAGTCGGAAGGTTTGAATAAAGGCAGCCTCAAGATTGCCGCCTTGAAGGGTTCCACCAGTGAAGATTTCGTCAAGCTGCGCGCGCCGAATGCCAAACTGACAGCAACCGACACCTACGACACGGCCATCGATATGTTACTGTCCGGCGAAGCGGATCTGTTTGTTGCCGATGCCTCCATCGTCATGCTGTCCCAGTTGCGCTGGCCGGATGCTGGTTTGGTGTCATCGAGCAAACCGCTGACCATCGAACCCATCGGTGTAGCCGTCCCCGCCGGTGATCCTTTGTTCCTCAATCTCGTTCAGAACTACATGAACGCGTTGAAGGCGAGCGGCGCACTCGAACAGTTGGAGAAAAAGTGGTTCAAAAGTGGTGCCTGGCTGATGCAGCTTCCCTGACCCAAACAACCAGATGCGGCAAGGCTCTGATGTGTTTACAAGGGCTTCATCGGGGAACGCGACTGAAGGATCCGGCTACAAGGCAGGTCAGAAGAGTAGTATTGAAGCATCCAGCAGGGCTGCTCGCGCTTGTGATTCTGGTTGCCGGGTGCGCGCGGGTACCCTCCCCACAAATGAAAGTATAGAGTACAGTAAGACGGCATTTCTTACTCCAGCAACAGGACCAACCGGGAGTTCAGCCGCTGGTTGTACCCTGCAACCCGTTGATCTCATTCCAAATGTAACGGTAGTTCAGTGTGATGCCGAAAATCGGCGTCAGCCACCAGGCCACACCAAATGACGCGATCTGTATATCGCCACCCTCCATAGCGCCATCGGTCAAATCAAGGTCGGAATAACGAACCGAAAGCTGCCACGCGCCGTTGCCATACTAGTAGACCGACCTTCAAACCTGCGGGCTACCAAAAGTGCCGTTCTTTTTATTGTACTTGCGCAACCGCGAATCTGACCCTGCTGGATACCACTGAGATCACCCCACCTGCATTTCGCTTGCGGTTGCCGACAGCCATCGCCTGGAACTTTGGGCGCGGGTGTTCAAGAATATCTCCATGCATGACGACATCGTTTTCCCGGGAAATGCCGCAATTGCGCTCGCGATGCGAAAACAAAGCCCACAGCTCAAGGAACTGCTTGATGGTTTTGTGTATGAAAATCGCGTCGGTACGCTGACGACGAATATCCTTATCAATCGTTGCATTAAATCAATAGGATGGGTTCGGCCGGTACTGGAACGAAAAACCTTTTCGCCGCTTTGAACAGCTTGCCGGTCTCATTCGAACCCATGGCGCACAATATGATTTCGACTGGCTGTTGCTCGCGAGTTTTGCTTTTCAG
>JAPUJX010000657.1 GCA_027295975.1 Gammaproteobacteria bacterium | reverse complement strand
GTCCGATAATGCAGACAAACCCAACGAGAGACCCACCAAGCAAAACAGCCTTGCCAAGAACATACCTAACCCCCCACCTGATAACTGTTGAATCTGAATCGACAGCTTCCATAAGAAAACCGGGCACTAGCCCGGTTTTTGGCTCATTCCACCCATGTGGATTCCGTCTCGAAGCGTTGCCGGCGAGCACCCTACCAAATTCCAGGTCGATCGTACGCACTTTTCTGGTGTTACTTTTGATTGTCCGAGGTGGAGAACCCGCGAATAGTCCGGACCCATGCGCGAATGAGCTAATATTCCGTTATGGACAAGACAAACACTCAGGTTGGCCCCCGGGGTACCTTGGAACTACTTTCCCAGCGTGAAGTCGAGGCGCTGACCAGTATCGCGCAACAGCGCAAGTTGTTTGATCTGTTTCGGCGTTGTGCGTTGGCGGTATTGAATACCGGCAACGAATCGGACGATGCGGCGGCGATATTCGACGCTTATGACGATTTTTCGATAGAAGTTGCCGGCAGGACACGCGGGCTCAAGCTGATCATCAAGAACGCTCCGGCCAGTGCGTTCGTGGAAGGGCGCATGGTGGAGGGCATTCGCCAACATCTGTTCGCGGTGTTGCGAGATATCGTCTACACGGGTACGGATATCTCTAATGCGGATCTGTTTGATCTCGAAAGCTCGGAGGGCATCACGGACGCCGTCTTTCACATATTGAAACATGCGCGGGTGTTGAATCCGGGTCTGCGGCCAAAACTCGTGGTCTGCTGGGGTGGTCATTCGATATCCCGTACCGAGTATGACTACACCAAGGAGGTGGGTTATCACCTCGGCCTGCGTGGGCTGGACGTCTGCACGGGTTGTGGCCCGGGGGCAATGAAGGGCCCTATGAAGGGGGCGTTGGTCGGTCATGCAAAACAGCGGGTGCGTAGAGCGCGTTATCTGGGGCTGTCGGAACCGGGTATTATTGCCGCGGAACCACCTAATCCGATTGTCAGCCACCTGGTGGTGTTGCCGGATATCGAAAAACGACTGGAAGCATTCGTGCGTCTGGCGCATGGAATCATCGTCTTCCCCGGCGGCGTGGGCACCACCGAGGAAATATTGTATCTGTTGGGCGTCATGTTGGAGCCAGCCAACAAAGAGCAGCAGCTGCCTATTGTTTTCACCGGACCAAGCCAGAGTGCCGATTACTTCCAGGAACTCGATGCGTTTCTCAAGCTGACTCTGGGTGAGGAGATTGGTGATCTGTACGAGATAGTCATCGACGATGCAGAGAAAGTGGGTCGGTGTCTGAGCAGCAGCCTGCGCGACGTCAAAAAGCAGCGTCGCCGCGATGGTGATGCGTATTATTTCAACTGGCTGCTCAAGGTGCCCACGGAACACCAGCAACCTTTCAAGGTAAACCACGATACCGTTTCGGGTTTGTGCTTGAGCCGAGATCTCCCCGCCCATCAGTTGGTGGTCAACTTACGCCGGGCGTTTTCCGCCATCGTCACCGGTAACATCAAAGATTACGGCACCCGCATGATCGAGCAGGATGGCCCGTTCGAGCTTCGCGGAGACGCCGGATTCGCCGAAGCGTTGGATCAATTGTTGCGTCAATTCGTCTCCCAGGGTCGCATGAAGCTCGCAAAAGAAACTTATCACCCCTGTTACCGGGTAATTCCGGAATGAAGCTGACCCCCGCCGTTCCCTCCGTTCAGCCTGGAAATCCCCAACGGATCTGGCATCGGATATAATTCCCCTTTTCCCGGCCTCCCCTTTGAGTGATTCCCTGTTAACGACCGTTGATCTCCGCTGCGAACGCGATGGTCGCACGCTGTTTGCCGACCTGCAGATAAAATTAGGCCGGGGGGAGTGCCTGGTGGTCGTCGGTCCCAATGGAAGCGGCAAATCTACCTTGTTACGCTGCGTGGCTGGGTTGTTTCCCGATTACGAGGGCGCCGTTGAAATAACGCGGGCGTTGTATCTCGGTCACAAACTGGGTATCAATCTGCTCCTCACCGCGCGGGAAAACCTGCACTGGTACGAAGGCCTGACCGGCCAGGCGTCGCTGGTGAGCGAGGTGTTGGAACGTGTGGGTATGGCTGGATACGAACACGTGGTCTGCCAGCGACTTTCCGCGGGTCAGCAACGCCGGGTCGGGTTGGCGCGGTTGCTGATCTGCAACGCATCGATGTGGCTGTTGGATGAACCTCTGACTGCCCTCGACGAGGCGGGCCAGGGGCTGGTCACCGGACTCATCAGCGATCATCTTGCCACGGGCGGCGGCGTGTTTTGCGCGACCCATCAGCCGCTTGCGGTGGCGGTTACGCAGACCCTCGAACTCGGCGGGCGGCAGTGATGGCGCTACGACTGTTCTGGATCCAGTTTCATCGTGAACTGGTCAGCGTAGCCCGCTCAAAGGAAGAGGCGCTCAACCCGCTGCTTTTCATGTTTCTTGCCATCAGCCTGTTTGCCCTCGCCACCGGCGGAGATCCGAAAACGTTACAGACCTTCGCGCCGACGATCATCTGGGTGTTGGTGTTGCTCGCGAACATGTTGTCACTGGAAGGGTTATTTCGCCGGGATTACGAGGACGGCACCCTGGAGCAACTGGTGCTGCTTGCCGAGCCGGGATTTGTGCCGGTGTTGGCCAAAATTGCCGCCCAATGGTGTTTCAGCGGTCTGGCGATGACGCTGTTGGCGCCGGTCGCCGGCTTGATATTGTTTTTACCGTCAACTATTTTGCCGACACTCATGATAACCCTGATTCTGGGCACCCCGGCGTTGAGTCTCCTGGGCGCGGTGGGCGCGGCGTTGACCGTGGGTTTGCGTCGTGGGGGCGTGTTGTTGGCGATCCTGGTCTTGCCTTTATACGTACCCATCCTAATATTCGGCG
Source organism: Gammaproteobacteria bacterium (assembly GCA_027295975.1). Taxonomy (GTDB): domain Bacteria; phylum Pseudomonadota; class Gammaproteobacteria; order Pseudomonadales; family Azotimanducaceae; genus SMWK01. The sequence continues at coordinate 966 of JAPUJX010000657.1, read as the reverse complement.
TCAGCGCGATAATGCAGCAGGGTAATGGGATTACGACGGATGCACAGATTTACTGGTTGATGGCAATTACGATGATTTCGATCACTATCGCCCCTTTGTTGGTTCACGCGGCCTTGCGAATCAGTGTGGAGCAGTAAATCGGTGTGGAGCACTACATGACGCTCAAAACGTTCTGGCATCAACTGGGTTCGCCTCGCTGGTTCTATCAGATGAGCAAACCCTGGCTTTATGTTTTCGGTTGCCTCGCCTTTGTCCTGCTGCTCACCGGCACCGTATGGGGTTTGGGTTTTGCGCCGATGGACGGTAAACAAGGTAATAGCTTCCGGATCATCTATGTCCATGTCCCTACCGCCATGGTGGCGCAGTCTGCCTATATTCTGATGGGTGTTGCGGGTCTGGTGCTTCTGGTGTGGCGCATGAAGCTTGCCGACATGGTGCTGGCCGCCGTTGTCCCGTTCGGCATGTCCATGACTGTTCTCGCGTTGGTCACCGGGACCCTCTGGGGTAAACCGACCTGGATTGCGGAGGGGGACGATACCTGGTGGGTATGGGATGCCCGTACCGCCTCGATGTTGGTATTATTGTTTTTGTATTTTGGGCTCTATGCGCTGCGTCAGGCTATCCCGCGTCAGGAGGCGGCCGGGCGCGCGTGTGCGGTGTTGGCGATTGTGGGTATGATCAACATCCCCATCATCAAGTATTCGGTGGACTGGTGGTTGACGTTACACCAGACTTCATCTATTTCGTTGACCCAGGCGCCCACCATGCCGGCTGAAATGTGGCTGCCGCTGGTGCTCAACATAGTCGGCATCTATTGTTTGTTGGGTGCGAACGTGTTGAGCCGGCTGAGACTGGAGATCCTGCGACGGGAGCAGGGCACTCAATGGGTCAGGGAACTCGCGTTGAGTGGTAACGCATGAGCTTCGATTCGTTCTCAGAATTTATTGCGATGGGTGGTCACGGTTT
>JAPUJX010000656.1 GCA_027295975.1 Gammaproteobacteria bacterium | reverse complement strand
GATTCGAGCCTGAGGATATCGGACGCGATGGAGGAGAGACTGGCCCAGGGAAACGGTTCAGGCTGGAGGATGTTCTGGAACACGGGACGCGGGTTCAACGGAGAACAGTCGACTGGGCTCAAACTTTCCCGGTCCGTTGGCTCCCGTTGGTCGATTACCCGGAAACTGCGGGGCGACGTCCAGAGCATTCGATTAGATCTTCCCCGGGTTCTGGGGATGCAGGTTTCGGCGATCCGGCTGACCGTTGAGGGTGTCGAGCATGATATTGAGACCTCGAAGATAGCGATGCACATGATGGCAAAGGACCGTGTCAAGCTGTGGTCCACCGACGAACACGATCCATACTTCTACTTCAGAACCACCAGTTACCTGGCGGGCTCTAAAGCCGATGTACATCAGATAGAGGTGTCTTTTCAGTTGGACACCGAATCACCATGGCGGTGGAGACTCGCAGAGGACCGGGTGGGTCATGTCAACCGCCTGTTCAATGCGGTGGCCTCACATCCTGAGACGAAGCCACTGGTCTGGTCCGGGGACGTGGTGATAGCGGGTGTTCGGCACATCGAGCGGCCTCTGGTCATCAAGCCGGGAACTCGGCTGCTCATGGAAGAAGGTGCCACGGTGATTCTTTCCGGGCGTCTGATGGCCGAAGGAACCGCGGAGCAGCCGATTCGGATCCTCTCGAGGTCGCCGTCGCAAAAACCCTGGGGGGCCATCGTGCTGACGGGGGATCGCGCCAGCGGCTCGCGACTTTCCCATTGCGAGATATCGGGCGGTAGTGGCCTGAAGGGTGATCTGTTCGAATACACGGCCATGTTGTCCGTGCACGAAGTGCAGGATGTGGAAATCACCGATTGCCTGTTTCGAGACAGTAAGCTGACGGACGACATGTTACATGCGGTTTATTCGGATATTCGCCTCGAGCGCACCACGTTCATGAACGCCCCCGGTGACGCGGTCGATCTCGATATCTCCTCGGCGGTCATTGTCGACAGCATCTTTCAGGACAATGGTAATGATGGTGTGGACTTGATGACCGCGGACGTACGTATCGAACGGTCCATATTCCGACGCAACGGTGACAAGGGTATCTCGGTGGGCGAAGCGAGCCGGATGTTCATGATCGACAGCACGCTGACGGGTAACCTGATTGGCGTTCAGGCGAAAGATGGATCGGTGGCGGTGCTTGCCAATGTGACTCTCGCGGGTAACGAAACGGCAATGGATGTTTACAAAAAGAACTGGCGTTACGGGGAAGGCGGCATGATTGTCGCGGCGAAGTGCCGGATTGTGGAAAATCCCTCCGGTGTCACGGCGGGAAAGCGCTCCCGAATCGTACTGTTCGACAGCTATTGGGATCGGCCCGTGGCGAGCCGCAAGGTTTTAATGTTTTCGGTAGACAGCAAAAACATGGTCGCTGCCGAAAATCGCAGTCTCTGGCCCGATGACTATCGAGACCTGAATGACTCGAAGGCGTTCCTGGACAGACTGAGTCCGGAGGTGATTGCGGGCACAGACTCGGGAAAACGTGGAGCTCATGCAGTCCCACGTTAGATCCGACGATGATATTCCCCATAACTCCCCGCTGCACTTTGCGCGGTTCGAGTTCAAATACATCCTGCCGTTGGAAAAACGCCTGGCGGTTGAAGACGAACTGAGGTACTTCCTGCAATTCGATCCATTTGTCGTTAACCGTTCGGGCAACCGCTACACGGTGCGCAGCCTCTATTACGATGATCCGAGCTACTCGGCGTTTCACGACAAAGTCGACGGACTGCATTCCCGGTACAAGTTCAGGATTCGGACTTATGCTTCGGACCCGGCGGACGAAGTGCCCATGTTTATCGAAATAAAAGGGCGCCACAACAATCTCGTCTTCAAGAACCGCGCACCCGTTGAACGTGATGGTATCGACTGGTCGCACCTTCGCGGTTCGGCATTGAGTCGGGTCATTCTCGAGCGCGCCGCGACCGATCCGGTGGTGGATCAGTTTCGCTTCGACCTTGTTCGCAAACGGCTGAAACCCGTCGCTTTGATTGACTATCAGCGCAGGCCGTATGTGAGCAAATACGATCCCACGTTCCGGTTGACGTTCGATGAACAACTGAGCGCGCGACACACGGACCGGGTGTTTCCCGGCGCAACAATTTCGGCCAGGAAGATCCTTGCGGGTTACACCGTACTGGAAGTAAAGTTCCGACACCATCTGCCGTCGTGGTTCCACCGTATTATCCAGTCGTACGAATTGCAGCGTGTCTCGATTTCAAAAATTTGCGCGGGGATGGAGATCCTCGGATTAGCCTATGACGAAAGGTAGTTTGAATTAGTTATGGAAAATCTGTCTCTTAATCCGGAAGGCAACCTTTTCGTTTATTCGAATGTGGAGATCACCACCAACGTTATGGTCTCAGTGATTGTTGGCGTCGTGCTTTCACTGATTTACCGACATACGCACAGGGGCCTTTCGTATTCGCAATCGTTCAGTCAGACGATCGTCTTCGTCTCGCTCATAGTCGCCATCGTGATGATGGTGATTGGTGGAAGCCTGGCACGTGCTTTCGCGCTGGTGGGCGCCCTGTCGATCATTCGATTTCGTACCGTTCTCAAAGACACCAAAGACATGGCCTACATCTTTGCCGCGCTTGCGCTTGGCATGGCGGCTGGTACGAGCAACTACTTTCTCGCGGCGGTTGGTACAATGAGCGTGTCTCTGCTTGCCTACGCGCTGTCGCTGTCGAATTTCGGTGCGGTATACAAAAGTGAGTTCATCCTTCGATTCAGATTCGATCGCGGTGGCGACAGCCAGGAATACCTCGATGCCATCAGCGCGGCGTGCAAGCGCTCCAATTTGCTGCATATGGAACCGGCGGGCGACAACGAAAGCTTGAGCCTCACTTACGATCTGAATCTTCGCGACGAATTGAACGCAGACGATCTCACGCTGCGAATAGGACAGGTGGCGGGCGTTTCCGAAGTGGTCCTGATTGCGTCCAAGAACGACGTCGACTACTAGAGAGTGTGTTATCTCCCAACCCCACTTGAGACATGATACCGAATACCGCCCGGCGGCTAATCGGCATAACGTGCCGCGTGTTTCGAATAAAGCGCCAGGTCGTCGCGGTTGTTGTTTTCGATCGTCTTTCGCACGCGATCGGAAACGTCGTACGCTTCCGAAAGCGACTTTCGCGCCACATTGGTTCTGGTGTATTTGAACCGGGTACCAGCAAGCTTGTTGAACACCGAGATCGACGCGCGAAAGTGTTCTGCAACGCCGACGAAATACAGATCTTTCTCCTCGATGCCTCGCAACAGGCGGGTCTGCTTGTTGCATTCGGCTTTGGTATTGCAGAAGTACTCCAGGGAATGGGCGTAGCGGTTCTTTTTGACCAGATGACGATGTTCTGAGATAACCCGTTGCACGGGATCCCGCAGGAACGTGCACCAGCGAACGTTATTCGCGAAAAGTTGGTGATATTTGGTGGCGGGAAAGTGCCCGGCCAGCATCCGCCTCGATGCCTGTTCCATCGCCGTGGGCAACCCTTCGATTCGATTCGAGTAGACGGTTTCGAGGACGATGTCAGTGGTGTATGGGTCCTCGGCACCGTAGTCCCGTTCGACGGACGAATTCCCGAAATATTGTTCGGCGGCGGCGCGAAAAGACGTACCCGCGGTTTTGGGTATGTGGATGAAAACGATTGCGGGTCCGCCTGGGTCGGTTGGTGTGGTGAGGCGCAGAAGATCGGTAAGGCTCCGTAACCCGGATTTCCCCCGGTGCCGGGGCGTAACGTCGGAATCCTTGTCAGGTTGCAATCGAAAAGTCCTCCCGGTCTCGGGTCAGGTTGGGGCTGTAGTAGGGGTCGTGAATCAACTCTTCCTTCCAGGAGTCTTTCATGAATTGTATTTCGGCTGCAAATCGCTTGGATTTCTCCGGGGTATCTTCGTGGCCACGGCTTGCCGATTCATGGTGGTAGAGTTCGGCGTATGGGGTCCATACGTTTCGATAACCCAGCGCTCGAACCCTCAGGCAGAAGTCTACGTCGTTGAACGCGATAGTCAGGTCTGTTTCGTTGAATCCGCCAACCTCTTCGAAGATAGATCGGCGCACCAGCATGCAGGCTGCCGTTACCGCGCTTAGATTCTGAACGAGACGGAGTCTCCCGAAGTGGCCGGGGTGATCCCGTGGAAAGTGTTTGTGACTGTGACCCGCCACACCGCCGAGCCCTAGAATCACGCCGGCATGTTGAATGCTGCCGTCGCTGTAGTAGAGTTTGGCGCCCACACATCCGACTCCCTCTCGTGCTGCATGGGACACCATCTCCGTCAGCCAATCCTCGGATATCACTTCGATGTCGTTGTTGACGAAGCCGAGGATCGAACCGCGGGCGTGCCTTACCGCGTAGTTGTTAATTGCTGAAAAATTGAACGGCGCGTTGTAGCGCAACACCCGAATCGAATCGCTGGCGATCTCATCGAAATAAGCCAGGGTCTCGGGATGCACCGACCCGTTGTCGACGATGATGATTTCGAAATTGTGGTAGCGGGTGAGATCCACGATGCTGGTGATGCATTGTCGGGTCAGAGAGAGTTGATCACGGGTTGGAATGAGCAGGGATACCAGCGGCGGCGCGTCCGGGATGGGGAATGTGACCCGGTAGGAATTGGGCATCAGCCCCACATCGACGGACGCGCTGTCATTGATTCGCCGTGCCGCCGTGTGCACCGCCTTGATGCCGTTGATGTTGGTGTATTCCTTGGCTGTCTCGTTGAGCGCGGTCGAACCCGCAACGGCCCGCCAGTGATAAAGCACCTGGGGAATGTGGAGGATGGCGTTGCAATCCAGGTCGTGAGTGAAACGAAGCAACAGGTCGTGATCCTGACTCCCCTCGAATCCTTCTCGAAAAGCTCCGCATTCCTTGACACGATCGTGCTCAAAAACGCACAGGTGGCCGATGTAGTTGTGGGACAACAGCAGGTCGGGGTTCCAGTCGGATTTGAAATGTGGTTCGCGGCGCCTTCCGACTCGGTCGATCTTGTCCTCGTCGGAGTAGATGAGCTTTACGTCGGGGTTTTTGTTGATAGCGCTCGCAATCGAGAGCAAGGCGTCCGGCGCGAGTTCGTCGTCGTGATCCAACAAACCGATGTAATCCCCGGTGGCAAGTTGCAGAGCCGAGTTTGACGCGGCTGAAATGTGCCCGTTTTC
>JAPUJX010000655.1 GCA_027295975.1 Gammaproteobacteria bacterium | reverse complement strand
AGTTCAGAATTATCGCAGTCCCGCGCCTGCTTGCGAGTATTTTGTTCAGCGACGATCCGGCCGAGCTGGATGTTTCCTCGGCTGGCGTTCGTACCGTCATGACCATCAACACTGGGGCCGACTCGATGCCCTGCATCAGATGATGGACTAGCTCAAGGCTTCGTTCGTCTGCCCACTGAATATCTTCAATGACAATCAGAATGGGTTTCACATGAGCCGCTGTTTCAAGAACCAACCGGCCCGCTTCGTGGATTTGCAGTTGGTCTCGAGGAGACAGCGCATCTCTGAGGCTCGACCGCACGCGTTTGGATTTAAATGCGATCGGGAACGCTTGCTCCAGGATTTCGACGGAACGATCAAATTTCGTTGCCGCAGCGCGTGGGATACGAAAATTGGCCAGCCCATCAAGCACAGATGCCCACGGCCAGTATGGCGGTGAGTTGGAACGTTCAATCGAGTTGCCCACAAGAACCGAAAATCCAATACGCTCGGCCTGATACATCAGATCCCGGCTGAGAAAGCTTTTCCCCGCACCCATTTCGCCGAGCAAAATCGCGGTTGACGGGTGCCCATCAGAAGCCGAAAGCAGCAGTTCGGAAAGCCGTTGACGCTCGTCGGTATACCCGAATATCTCAAGCGCTTCGTGAGTCCCGCCACCGACAGCGGGGTTTGAGATGTCAGAATCGACGAGCGTAATACCCCCTCCGGGACCCGGAATTCCGACGATCGGCGAACCCGTTGATCGCAGTCGCGAAATATCGAGAAATATCATTCGCTCCGATACACCGAACCGTTCGGAAAGATCGCCGACGGTATTCCCAGCCGGATTCGACGTCAGCAATCGTTCGATGGATCGAAGACGGTTTTTACGTTTGGTGTACATGCGACCGATTGTAAACATTTCAGGGTTTTTTGCAAACCCTGAAATATCTGCGGTGCACCATGTTTCAGACTGGCGGGGTATACGCTACCTCGGAAATCCAAATATTGCTCCGCAGGGTATGTTGATGATCAGCCGCCGTAAGCCCACAATCCCAGCCTCCGGGATCAGAAAGGATTTCCAGTGCGATTACTGCGTGATTGGTCGGGAATTATCTTTGTTGTTCTTCTCATAGTTGGACTGCTTGGCGACGCGACCGACATATCGCCCCTGGCCGTGGTCATTCTGGGATTCGCAGTGCTGGCGTACGCCCTCTGTTGGTACAACTTCGCCCTGGTTGCCGATGAATTCAAAGGGCTACCGCTGCGGGCGGGTCTCGCAATCTCGGCGATCGGCATCGCCGCCACGCTGTTGTCTGTGACGAACGTTGGGGAATTCGGCCCAGCCGGGCGGGTTTTGCTCGGGCTCGCAATGCTCGGAGTTGCCTGGGGGATACTCAGAGCACAGTTACTGCCAGACGGTTTTGCCTGGCTCTCAGGAATTGCCGGAATTGCGACGTTATTGTTAGGAGTCACCGGCGACACATCTGTTATGGGCACCGGCGCCGCCTACATCTTGTTGGGCTGGACCGTCTCAACGAGCATCTTGTTCATCGGTTGGGGACATCTGGACGGCCATGAAGTGGAGGGGGGCGGTCGGACCGAGAGCTAACCACTGTTGTCAGTAGTACCGCTTGCAACAGTCCGGGCGTAAATTCTTGTGCAGGCCAATACAGAACGATAGATCTGCACGATTGAAAGACTCGGAGAAGATAACCTGTGCGAGCTGGATTCGGACAGTTTCAACAAGCCTCGCCTGAGTACCTGTTATTCGCACAGCAGTTCGGCGCGACCGACATACTGCTCAACACTCCGGCGCTACCAAGCTATGGCGGAACGTGGTCGTTAGTCGATCTCGTGAATCTGCGGCGTCACGTAGAAACGTACGGAATGAAACTTTCTGCCCTCGAGAACGTCCCCAGGCAGTTTTACGATCACGTCATGCTAAACGGCCCGAAGCGTGACGAGCAGATCGACAACATGATCACCACCGTGCGAAATATCGCCCGAGCCGGTATTCCGATATTTGGCTACGACTGGATGCCTTCCAAGGTCTGGCGAACGCCACCAAAGTCGATTCGCGGCGGTGCAACCGCAACAGCGTTCAACTATGACATTGCGAACAAACTGCCTCTCACCCACGGTCGCGAATACACCGAAGAAGAAATGTGGGAAAACCTCGAATATTGGATCAAGATCATCACACCCGTTGCGGAAGAGGAAGGCATTCGGCTCGGCATTCACCCATGCGATCCGCCCGTCGAAAAGCTCGGTGGCATCCCGCAGTTATTCAACTCGTACGACAACTACCGCCGGTATCTCGACATCTACCCCTCGGCTAGCTGTGCGATCGAGTTCTGCCAGGGAACAATTTCTGAAATGTTCGATTCGGAAGGCGACGCGCTCTACGATTTCATCGCCGAAATGGTCCAGAAGAAAAAGGTTCTATACGTCCATTTCCGCAACGTATCGGCTCCAAACCCCGAAGACTTCCACGAAGAGTTCATCAACACCGGTCACGTCGATATGTATCGAGCCATGAAAACGTACTTCGACAACGGGTACGATAGCTTCTTCATAGATGACCACGTTCCGCGCACCCATCAGGACACGCAATGGGGACATCGAGGTCGCGCATTCGCCAACGGCTACATCCAGGCAATGATCGAGGCCGTTACGAAGGGCGGGTAGCTGGGCCCGGCTTTTCGCCACAAACCACTACCCGGTTTTCGGCGGCCGGGCGAGAGATTCGCAGGAAAGAAAACACTTTGCGCGTAGGTCTTGCACAAATGAAGAGACCCGAGCCGCAGCACATGGCATATGCGGCACAGTTTGGTGTTACCGACATCGTGCTGAACCGGTCAGGTTTACCGGTTGTCGACGGGGTTTGGCCGCTGCATGAAATCGTCAAGTACCGGTTAGCTGTCGAGCAGTACGGATTGAAACTTTCCGCTTTCGAAAATCCTTCGGTCACGATGATGCCCGACGTGATTCTCGGCGGCCCGAAACGAGATCAGCAGATCGAAAACATGATGGCCACGGTTCGTAATATCGCGCGGGCTGGAATTCCAATATTCGGGTACGGCTGGAACCCTTCGCAGGTCTGGCGTACGACTCCCCAAGCAATTCGTGGCGGTGCGGTAGCCATTGCCTACGACCACTCAAAGGTCGCTGACTACCCACCCGTGCATGGCCGTGAGTACGGCGAAGATGAGATGTGGGCGAATCTCGAATACTGGATCAAGGCGATCACTCCGATTGTCGAGGAAGAGGGCATTCGGCTTGGGATTCACCCTCCCGACCCGCCAACCGACTCGCACGGAGGCTTGTTCCCGGTGCTGAACTCATACGATGGTTATCGCCGGTTGTTAGACATCGTCGATTCGCCGGCGAACTCGATCGAGTTTTGCCAGGGGACGATCTCGGAAATGTGGGACTCAGCCAACGATAACATCTACGGATTTATCGACGAGATGGTGCGGCGCGATCGGATTCTGTACGTCCATTTTCGAAACGTGTCGGAGCCGAACCCCGAGAGATTCAACGAGGAGTTCATCAACACCGGGCACGTCGACATGTATCGGGCTATGAAGACGTATCACGATGGCGGGTACAAAAGTTTTTTTGTCGACGATCACGTTCCGCACACGCACGGCGACACGGCGTGGGGTCATCGCGGCAGAGCGTTTGCGATGGGTTACATGCAGGCCATGATCGAGGCGATAGCGAAGGCTTAATAAGGATCTGGCAGAACTCAGGGCCCGTGGGGAGGGGCGCTG
>JAPUJX010000654.1 GCA_027295975.1 Gammaproteobacteria bacterium | reverse complement strand
AACCCCGCCAGATCATAATCGCCCGATCCATAGAACCCCGGCATCTCAGCGGTTTCTCCGCCGACCAGCGCGCAACCCGCGAGTTGGCAGCCGTGGGCGATGCCGTTGATCACCCGCTCCGCGACTTCTATCTCGAGTTTGCCCGTTGCGTAATAATCGAGAAACAGGAATGGTTCGGCTCCGGTGACCAACACGTCGTTGGCGCACATTGCGACGAGATCCTGGCCGACACTGTCGTGACGATCATTGTCGATTGCGAGCTTGAGCTTCGTCCCCACGCCGTCCGTACCGGTCACCAGCACGGGTTGCCGATAACGTGACGGTAGCTCCGCCAGCGCGGCAAAACCCCCGAGACCCGAGAGCATCTCAGGGCGGTGTGTCGCCTTACACGCTGGTGCAATGCGCTTGACAAGCTCGTTGCCCGCATCGATGTCGACGCCGGCATCACGGTAGGTGAGACCCTTGCCCAATGCTGCTCCCTCTCCTTGCGCGCCGGAACCCTGGTGGTTCGGCTTCATTGATGGGAGTTTATCAGACTGGCGGCAAACGTCGGGGTGCAACGCGAATCTGCGATACTTTATTCGGAGCAATTTTATTGGGTACACTTGCCGCGAATCTCGTCTAAGGGTCCCTCGGTGGCGAAGTTGGGGAGTGAGGCAAAGCTGAGAAATTTAGCCAGGCTGGGAAGTTTTGGCTGGCTGTCGTTGTGTTTATCGTGGACGAACGTTTGCTCAGCGGAGGTGGTGCCGTGGTTGTACCACGTCGAAGTGCCCGTCGAGAGTCAAACCTCCAGTGCCCGGTTGGATGCATCGCGGGTGGCGCTGCTGCAGGTACTGACACGTCTCACGGGCCTCGTTCACGTGCCGCGTCACGCGCAGATAGAGCGTGCGCTTGCTGCTCCCGATCTCTTTTACAGTAAATTTCGTTTTGTTACGCCGTCCGCGAACGAAGTCGACCAATCCTTGAACTTGCTCATCGAGTTCGAACCCCGTTCCGTGCTCCGGTTGATCAAAGATTCGGCGTTACCAATCTGGGGCGCCAATCGGCCCCTGGTGGTGGCCTGGGTGGTGGTCGAACAGGGTATCGAGCGTGAGATCATCGCTGCCGGTAGCGTTTACCCCGTTGCCGTTGCGCTCCAGCAACGGGCCAGGGAACGCGGCTTGACGATCCTGTTCCCGTTGTTGGATCTCGAGGATCGGATCAAGGTAGATCCCGCGGTGGTATGGGGCCGTATGTCCCAGGTTCTGCTACCGGCATCCGAACGTTACGGCGCCGACATCGTATTGGTAGGCCGAGTGCAGGCGTTAGATGGTGGAAGTTGGGCGGCTAGCTGGGAGTTCTGGTTGGAAGGTCTGGTTATCCCGCTCAATACAGGAGATGCCGCTGAGGTTCCGCCCTCGGCGGCAGCGGCGGTGGATCTCATTGCCGATGAGCTTACTCAGCGTTATGCGGTTCTGGGCCGTGCCCCTCGCCAGATCCTGCTCGGGGTGAGCGGTATAGGCAGCCCGGCCGATTACGGCAACCTGCTCAATTATCTGGAGGCGCTCGAGTTCGTCGACCTCGTAAACGTTACCCGGATTGACGCCGACCACCTGGGATTGATCGTCACTACCCGGGCAGGACCGGAGCAGCTTTTGCGGCTTCTGGAAACCGAGCGGCGTCTGCATCAACCCGCCCAGCCCGACTTCAGCAGCGCCGACATCGAACTGGTCTGGGAAGGTTGACCGTGGCTCTGTCCCAGATCCCGAATATCATCACGGTGATCCGTATCCTCCTGGTCCTCCCGACCGCCTGGCTACTGTGGGAGATGCGCTACGTGGATGCGCTGATTCTCATGAGCATCGCGGGTGCTTCTGATGCATTGGATGGCTGGTTGGCGCGACATTTTGGCTGGACCAGTCAGTTTGGTGCCGCCATGGATCCCATTGCAGACAAGCTCCTGGTGGCCGTCCTGTTTGTCGTTTTTACGATACAGGGACAGATACCGTTGTGGGTGGCGATCATCGTCCTGACCCGAGATTTTGTCATCATGGTGGGTGCGGGCGTGTACCGGATGTTGTTCGAACGGATTTCGTTTGAGCCCACTTTCACGAGTAAAGCCAATACCGCCATGCAGATCGTCATGCTGGTGATGTTGTTGCTGAGCCTCTGCGGGTTCGGATGGCTGAGCGACCTTGCCGGTCGGCTGGTCAATCCGTGGTGTTTTTATATTCTCGCTGTTCTCGGGGTGGTCTCGGGCATCGATTACGTTATCACCTGGGGGCAGCGCGCCTGGCAGAACGGCAGGATGGATCGGGGTACCGGTGGTTGATGGACCGATGACGGCGAGCGGTACCCAGCTCACGTTGCCGTTCCCCCTCAACGAGCGGTGCGTGTTTGCGAACTTCGTCCCGGGGTCGAATGGGGAACTGGTTGATCGTCTGCAGCGCAACGCGAGTGATGGTCGATTTTCCTCAACCTGGTTGTGGGGTGCCACCGGCAAAAGTCACCTGTTGCAGGCAACCTGCCAGAACCATGCACAACTCGGCCATGCGGTTGCTTATCTACCGCTCGCGGACATCGGTGGTCAGATCGAGTCGATACGGGGCTTGAGCGGACACTCCCTCGTTGCGGTGGATGATCTGGAGGTCTGGCTGGGTAATGAAAGCCTGGAAGAGGCGCTCCTGACCCTGTATCAGGATCTGTACGCTACCGGCAACAGCCTGCTGCTGGCTTCCTTGAGCGCGCCCGCGGAAACGACCTTCGCGCTGCCGGATCTGGGGTCGAGGTTTCGCTCGTCGAATTGTCACCGGGTGATGCCCCTCGATGATGACGACAAGGCGCAAGTGCTGAAACAACATGCGGCAACGCGCGGTCTACTGCTTGCCGAGCCCGTTTTGAGTTTCTGGCTGAGTCGCAGCGATCGCAGCCTGCAAGGGTTACTCGCTCAGTTGGACAAGGTTGATCGTGCCGCCATGGAGGCACAGCGCCGTGTGACGGTGGCGCTGCTGAAGCAGGTATTGGGTTTGTGAAGCGGGTGCTGTTCACCGGCGGCGGTTCGGCGGGCCATGTAGTTCCCGCGTTTCCAATCATAGAGGCGTTGTTGGCACGCGGTGTCGAGGTGAGTTACATCGGCAGCAACAGTGGCCTGGAGGAAAACCTGCTGAGGGATTTTTCGCTGACCTATCGAGGCATCTCTACGGGCAAGCTCAGGCGTTACTTTTCCCTCGAGAACGTCACCGACGTATTGCGTGTTTTCCGGGGTACTTGGCAGGCAGGTCGATTGCTCGGGCAACTGCGTCCGCAAGTGGTTTTCTCCAAAGGTGGCTTCGTGAGTTTCCCGGTAGTGGCTGCCGCGTGGCTTCGCAACATTCCCGTGGTGGTTCATGAATCCGATTTTACCCCGGGACTTGCCAATCGAATGTCGCTTCCGTTTTGCAAGACGTTGTGCGTGACCTTTGTGAACACAAAACCTCGAAAATTCAGAGGCAGGGTCGTCCACACCGGCACGCCTGTCCGCCGGATACTGCTCGAGGGCAAGGCGGTGCGGGGGCGCGAGTTTCTCGAGATCGATCAGACATATCCGGTGCTGGTAATCACCGGCGGTAGCCTTGGAGCCGATGTGTTGAACAACGCGGTACGTGCCGTGTTGCAGGAACTCACCGAAAAGTTCGTGGTGGTGCACGTCTGTGGACCGGGCAAAAAGATCGGGCGGGACAAACCCAATTATCGACAGTTTGAGTACCTCGGTGATCAATGGGGCGATGTGCTCGCGGCAGCGGACGTGGTCGTGTCGCGGGCTGGCGCGACAACGGTATACGAACTTCTCGCCCTGGGTAAGGCAAACCTGTTGGTGCCGTTGTCGCGCCGGGTGAGTCGCGGCGATCAGGTCGAGAACGCGGAGTACGCAAGAAATCTCGGCTTCAGCCGGGTTGTCGAAGAACATGCGTTCGACGGACCGAAACTGGTGCACGAGGTTTGTGTCCTGTTGGAGAATCTGGATGAGATCCAGGACCGTCTTACCGGGTTTGTGGCACCGGACTCGACAGGGTTGATTTTGGCTACCCTGGAGCAAGCGGCGGGTCCACAGAGCGGGTGAACCCGGGTGTTACCCGGTCGGGAACGGCAACTTTCCCTCAGTCCTGTTAACATGTCATGCCCGCTGGCTTGCCAGCGGGTCATTTTTTTGAGGATAACCTTCAGGGCTTGATGTACAAAATACGCACCTACAACAACATCGCCGATCGTGGGCTGGAGCGATTTCCCAGGGAATTTTTCAGCGTAGGCTCCGAGATCGACGACCCGCACGCGATTCTGCTGCGCAGTCACAAGCTCGCCGAGGCAGATCTCGGCCCGAGCCTGCGGGCCCTGGCAAGGGCGGGAGCCGGTGTTAACAACGTTCCGGTAGAAACCTGCACGGAACAGGGCGTAGTAGTGTTCAACACCCCGGGCGCAAACGCCAACTCGGTGAAGGAACTGGTGTTGGCTGCGTTGTTGATCTCATCCAGGGACATCATAGGCGGCATCCAGTTTGTCAGTAGCTTGAAGGACATCGCCAACGAAGCGGATCTCAACCGCCTCGTCGAAGCGGAGAAAAAACGTTTCAAGGGTCGAGAGCTACGGGGCAAGTCCCTTGGGGTTGTCGGCCTTGGCGCCATCGGTTCGCTGGTGGCGCGGGCGGCGCTCGACCTGGGGATGGATGTTCTCGGTTACGACCCGGCGATCTCCGTCGATGCAGCCTGGCGCCTACCAAGTGAAGTGCGACGGATGGCCAACCTGCCGAGCCTGTTTGCCCGATCGGACTACGTAACTCTCCACGTCCCGCAATTGCCGGAGACTGAGGGTCTTGTCAATGAAGAAAGTTTGCGCTCATTCCGACCGGGTAGCATCTTGTTGAACTTCGCCCGCCAGCCCATCGTGGAAAGCAACGCGTTACGGAAGGCCCTCGACGACGGTCGAGTCGCGGGTTACATCGCGGACTTCCCCGTACCGGGGCTCACCGAGCACCCAAAGGTTCGCTTGACCCCCCACCTCGGTGCGAGCACCGACGAAGCCGAGGAGAATTGTGCGGTGATGGCTGCGGATCAGTTGGTGGAGTTTCTGAGCGTCGGCAACATCAAGAATTCCGTGAACTTCCCCGCCGTTAGCCTCGAACCTTCCGGTGGTTACCGGTTGGCGGTGACGAACCGCAACGTGCCGGGGATGTTGAGCCAGATGATGGCTGTGCTGGCGGATCGGCGGATCAACGTCATAGATATGATCAACAAAAGCCGCGTCGAGGTTGCCTACAATCTCATCGACATCGCCGAAGAGGCGGAACCGGCGCTCATCGACGCCATCTGTGGGATCGATAGCGTTATGAACGTACGCGAGTTTCAGATCTCCTGAGTAGATCGCGGGGTTGTCCGAACACCGCGGCCCGCCGGTATCATCCTGTGGCGCCATGACGATAACCCCGCCGTGCCTGGCGTTGGCGAAAGCGCAGCGAGGACATCAACCCCTCCAATGCCAGCGTCATGGGCGGGCACTCCCCGACAATCTGGGCGGCGATCATTGCCCCGGCAAAGTGGCTTGTGACGGTACCCATGGAGCCGTGTCCCGTGGATACGTAGTAGCCGGGTAATACCATTCCATTCTCGTCATGGAGAGATCCCGCCACCGGTGTCTTGTCCGAAGTGATACATCGAATGCCACGGGCCCTGCTGTGCCAGCGGAACTCAAGGTTGCCCAACCGTGCGAGGTTGGTTTTGGTGGCCTGCTCTTTCGACCAGGGTCGGTTTTCGTACGTCGCACCGACCGCGAGATGTTTCCCGTTGGGTACGAGGTAACCATTACCTATGAGCGGCAGTCTGGGCTGGTTTTCCATGGCGACAAAATCGAGCTGTCCGGGTACTGCGCCA
>JAPUJX010000653.1 GCA_027295975.1 Gammaproteobacteria bacterium | reverse complement strand
CCCGGTACAAAATTTCGACGCCCTCAGCGGCGAGCCACTGGTAGCCGTTGGCTGCGGCACGAGTAACAAACTGATGCAAACATTCTCGAGCGTCCGGGATTTCGAGGAACAGAGCTTCGTCCACCCAACAGCAGGAAAGCCCGCGCAGGAATGTGATCAGGGTGGCACCGATGGGCCACAACCCACTCACGTCTGCATGCGAGTCGTGCTGGATGGTGGCTGCGACCCTGGCATAACGGGTCATCTCGGGAAGAATCTGTTGTTGCTCCGAGGTCTTGAGTAATCTGTCGAGTTCGGCACGGGCGTCTGCCGTGCCGATTCTCACGAGTGACAGCAGCGCCAGCGCGAAAGGCATCGAATTCGGAAAGACGTTGCGTTTCCGGGTGCCCTTCTTTTCTGCAACCAGGGCGGATGTGATGTGCTCCGAAGCGTCACGGTCCTTTCCGCGTAAGGTGGCAATCAGGGCGAGCGTGGCTGCGCGGCTCACTTCAACGGGTTTGCTGGTGCGCACCTGTTCCGGTAAATCATCCAACCCCGTTACCGCATCGTCGAAACGCCCCTGCAGGATGCGCAGAAATGCGATCTGAATTGCCAGCGATACCCGTTCCGGCGCTAGCTCACCACACAGCGCAATCAACTGTTCCGGGGGCGCTGCGGTATCAATGCAATAAAGCAGGCACGACAGCAGCGCCACTTCAACATGTGTTTCCGGCAGTGCCCTGAGTAGAGGTGCCGCCTCTGGATGGCTCAGAAACCGCCATGCTTCGACGGGAAGATTGCCAAGTTCATGTATTTCCTCATGACGTCCGGCAACGACGTGGCAACGCAGCAGCATGATTTTTTGCGAAGGCTGCATGCCCCAGCTATATGCATAGCTGTCTGAATTGAACTCGGAAACCATGGCATCGAGATGCCCCGCGCGATTTGCCGCTATGGTGAGCGGCAGTGTCCAGGATGGATGTGCCCGCGGTCCCGATCCTCTATCGCCACCGCGAAGCACAATACCTGACTTCGCCAGTTGCACCAGGGCCATCTTGACTTCAGCCCCGGTAATTCGCCGATTTCCCACACGGTAGCCAAGTTGACCGAGCCATTTCACGACGCGGGATCGCGCCGGGTCGTGAGGATAAACAACTCCGTAAAACTGAGCGACTAGTTTGGCAGTTTCCGAGAGGGTGGCGTAGCGATCTGACTGCCGTGGCATGCCGAGGAGACTGCATGTTCCCGCTTGGTGATGTCAATGCTGTAGCGGCCGGGTGTTGGACGATATCGCCGAATCACACCGTGGGGTGCACGTCCCGTGGGGTGCGGCTCGACGGCATTGTTTACCCCCCATTCTTGTTCAAGTACGCGTCGTAAGATGCGACGGTGGGGTCGAAGTCGATATCCATGGGTGGATCGGAGGAGATACCGAGGTACCACGTCCGAGTCCCCGTTATCCGGGTCACGGCAAGCAGGTTGTCTTCCCACGGAAAGGTTTCGTCGCCAAAATAGTGAGTTGGCGAGTCGCCATCGAACACCCCGAGCCTTTCTCTGTTGGCAATTGCTTCCAGTACCTTTGCCGGAGCGTTGAAATTCGCTGCGTAATCCCGCTGTGCCGCCATCTGTGAGTCATCCAGGATAACCACTCGCAACATCGACCCGTTGCCACGCAGGAGAAGGAACCCCGGTGGTTCTGTTACGAAGTAGTACTCCACTACATGCTCCGCCTCGATGAGTGCGTGAAACCAGACCGCGATGGCTTCGTCCACGAGAAATCCAGGCGGGTTGATGGCCAGGGAGTTCTGTAGCTGGGCGCTGTACTGACCGAAGTATTCTTCCTCCAGTTCGCTGACGAAGTTGATGATGGTGTCCCGGGCATGGGGGTGATTCTTCGGGATAAAGCGGTGAATGAGTCCCGCGTTGAAAGCCTGCACGGCTATTTTTTCATCCGCGACGCCGGTCAACATTACTTTCCTGATATGGGGATCAATCAGCTGGGCGCAAAAATCCAGACCGTTGATGGAGGGCATTGAATAGTCGACTATGACCACCGATATTCGCCGGAAACGCTCGCAAAAGTTGATCTCCTGCTCTATCAGGTTCAAATCAACGTGAATGACGGAGTGGTTGCCTTCGTCCGCCGAAAAACATCGTTCGGCCAGGGGTGCCCGGGGCGGCGCTTCGTTGAGAAAGGCGAGAGCCTCAACGGGGTCTACGAAAGTTCGATATGCCCAGTCGGTCGGCAGCTCGAGGTCAAGGCTGTTGAGAAACGATTCGTTGTCGTCGACGAAACAGACCGTTGTCGGGTGGAAATAGGGTGATAGGGTAATGTCGGTCATGATTTCAGCGAACTCATTGAAGCAGATTCAGTAATGCGGCTCGTTTGACCGCGCCCAGGCGTCGGTAAGTTCGAATCAGCTGCTCTTCTTCGGTACTCAGATTTCGTTTGAACATCTGTTCCAGTTGATAGTGCATTGGCGGTTCAATCTCTCGCTCGGAAGCATCGTCCGGGATACCGCTGAATGACTGCTGCAGGCGAGCTACAATTTCTGAGTTCATACTACGGCGGTAAAACATCGCCGCCTCGGCGATGTGGTTTTTCATGTCTGTGGGAAGACGCACGACAAACCTGTAGGGTTTCTCTTTCATCGTTGGTAACCTTCGAGTTAGGCGATTTGCGTTACTTTTCTTGTTTACTTGGACGATGACTTTATTGTCTTGGCTTGGAATGTAGCGCTGTATTGGTACGGTAACAAGAGATGTCAAAATGACATCAGATCTGATTTGTCGAGGAAACGATGCAACCCCTGGTTAAGGACAACATCAGGTTGGCGGCAACGGTTCTGCTCATGAGAGACGGGGAGCGGGGTCCCGAGGTATTCATGGTGCAGCGACCGCGAACCGGAGATTTTCCCGATCTGCATGTTTTCCCCGGGGGCAAGGTTGACGAGCAGGATTTCCTGGCGGAACACGCAACCGGACTCGATGACGGGGAGGCCAGTCGCAGGATGGGAGTTGCTGCGGGGGGCCTGCGTTATTGGGTTGCGGCGATCCGTGAATGTTTCGAGGAGTGCGGCGTCTTACTTGCCTCTCGCGAAGGTGAGCCCGTGGTGCTCGAGGGTTCGGCCGAAGAAAGACGGTTTGACCGGTATCGTCACGCTCTCATCAATCGTGAGCTCAGCATGGAAACGTTCTGCAGGGCCGAAAATCTCGAGCTTGCCTGTGACAGGCTGGCTTATTTCAGCCACTGGCTTACCCCTGAAGCGTCACCGCGGCGATTCGATACCAGGTTTTTCATAACCAGGATGCCGCATGGTCAGGCGACGCTGGCTCATGTGTGGGAAACCGCGGACGATGTCTGGGTTGCACCGCGCGATGCGTTGGGCGAATACGAAGCTGGTCGCTGGCAGATGATCTCGCCAACCCTCACGACGCTTGCGAGCATAGCGACTTACGAGACCGTTGCCGCCATGCTCGAGGATGTTGCTCGCGAAGGCCACCTCACCGAACTCACCATCGAGCTCCGCACCCAGGGGATGATGCCACTGAGATGACCCGGATATTGTCCGTCGAAAACTTGACCAAGCGGTTTCAGGACGGAAACCAGGAAAGGGTCGTGCTGGACAACGTCTCCTTCACCGTCGAATCTGGAACGGTGTTGGCGGTGTGCGGCCCGAGCGGTTGTGGCAAATCTACCTTGTTGAATCTGATTGCCGGCATGCTGGAGCCCGATGCCGGTCGTATCGTTCTCAATTCGGGTTCGGTGGAGATCGACTACGCAAGCTTGTCGAGCCCTGAGAAAACCCGGGTTCGTCGTAAACATCTCGGTTACGTTTTTCAGTTCTTCAATCTCGTGCCGACTTTAACCGTACGCGAAAACGTTTTGTTGCCATTGGAGCTGAACGGCTATGAGCATCTGATGCAGGCGAGTCTGGACCGCCTGGCTGCCCTCGGACTTGCGGACCGCGAGAACGATTTCCCGGAAAATCTCTCCGGGGGTGAGCGTCAGCGTACCGCAATTGCGCGAGCGCTTGCCCACGAGCCTGTTCTGGTGCTTGCCGATGAACCCACCGGCAACCTCGATGCGGGGAACGCCGAAACGGTAGCACAACTGCTCTGGCGCGAAGTGCAGGCGTTGGGGGGAGGGCTTGTGGTTGCCACCCACAATGAATCGATTGTCTCCATGGCGAATCATGTGTTGCGGTTGAATCGTTGAGACTGCTGGGTTTGAGCCAGTTACGGTTCCTGACGCGGACACCGTGGAGCACTTTGACCGTGTTGTTGGGATTGACTCTCGGCGTCGCCTCGGTCGTTGCGGTACACAAGATCAGTCAATCCGTGAGTGAAATGCTCGAGGCGGCAACACCCCCGCACCTTTCCGGCTTCACTCATCTGCTGCACAAAAAGACGCTTACCAGCAGCGACTATTTTGCCCTCAGGGCAGCCTGGCGCCGCGGGGACATGGGGAACATCAGGAACATGCTGCCTATCGTGGAAGGCCATGTGGTGATCAAAGGGAAGCGGGTGCGGGTATTTGCTACGGATTGGTTTGCGGTCGTGCCGGAATTGATATCCGGCGAACGGGACAACGACCGTATGGACGGAGCTTTGCGGGGACAAACATACCCGGATCCCGTTGTTGTTCTCGATCGGAGCCTGGGTTTTGCGCCTGGGGACCCGGTGGTCATCGACGGACGTTCATACCGCGTCGCGGGAAGTGTGGATGGTGGCATGGGTGCTGCGCTGTTCACGGACATTGGCACAGCCCAAACGCTTCTGGCCCTCGATGCCGAGCACCTCGATTATGTTGGCATCGCGGTCAGCCAACCGTTTGCCGTCCTGCGGGAATTTCTCGAAAACCTGTTACCGGGTATTTCCGCGGGGTTCGAGTGGGGTCGGGAAGAGTGGGTCCCCGCGGGTTGGCAAGCGCGGACGGTGGACGCGGAGCTTCCCAGCGTCGGCTTTGCCCGTTCGGTTTTGTTCAATCTCGGCGCGTTGGGTTCGCTGGCGATGCTGGTCGCCTGGTTTTTGATCTACCAGGTTGCCGTCATCTGGTTGCGGCGTCGGCGGATAATGATGGACCGTCTGCAGATGATGGGTGTCCATATCGCCGAGTTGCGGTGGGGATTTCTTGTCACCATGGCGGTATTGGGCGTTCTTGCAACGCTGATCGGCCTGGTTGTGGGTATGTTGTTCGCACATCTGCTCAGCCGGGTTTCCACCGCCGGGGTCGCAGTAGCAGGAACCGATCTGACCTTGGGGCCCTGGGTGTTGATAAAAGCCGCCGTGTCCGGGATAGGCGTCTGCGTGTTGGCGGGGCTGGTCGCGTTTGAAAGGGAGTGGTCGGTCGCCCGCCGCCGGATGCCTGTCGGTTTCACCGCCCTGATTCTGATTGCCGTTGCCGTGGTGGGCGCGCTGGTTACCGATACCGGGCTTGTTGGGGGTTTTGCTTCGATTCTGGCCGTATGTCTGGTCGCGGTTTCGCTCACTCGCCCCGTACTGAGCAAATTTCGTCAACTGGCGAGGAGGTTACCCGGCTCGTTGTTGACACGACTTGGCTTCAGGGAAGTCAGTTGGCACCCGGGAGACCTGAGCATCGCGACGGGTGCACTGGCGTTGGCGATTGCAACGAGCATTGGGATTGGCCTGATGGTGGACAGCTTTCGCAGTGACTTCTCGCTGATGCTCAATCAGCGATTGGCCCACGACCTGTTCGTGACGGGTGACGGAAGAGATCTCGAGGATGTGGCGCGCTGGCTCGAAGCGCGTTCGGATGTACAGCGGGTGCAACGTCATGGACGTTACACCGCTCGCGTCGAGGGACGGCCGGTGGTGCTCGGTTACAGCAACTTCACGTCGATGGAATCCTCGCGATATGGATTTGATCGTGCCCTCGGTCCCCTTGAAGCCATGGTGAGTGAAAGGTTTGCCGTCGAGTTCGATGTGGGGGAAGGTGATCGGGTGGAACTTCCCGACTTGTCCCTTGACGTGGTGCATATCTTCTCCGATTTTGGAGACATTCGCGCGCGGCTGTTGGTCGACTCGAGTTCGATGGATTCGCAAAACGAGGGCCAGACATTCGATCGCCTGAGCGTCGACGCTACTGACGCCCGGTTGCTGGCCCTGGTGCTGGCGGATCGTTATCCCGGGCTGGAAATACAACCTCGAGCCGACCTGCGGGAACTTGCGCTGGCCATTTTCGATCGCACTTTTGCCGTCACCGGAGGGCTGACGCTGGTTGCTCTCGTGGTTGCCGTCATCGGCCTTTACAACGCCCTTCTGGCCCTGCGCCTGAACAACGCGAACACCACGAGGCTCCTCACCGCTCTGGGAGTGGCGCCTGGCGAATTACGTCGATTGGCGGTGTTACGGGCGCTGTGCGTCGGCACTCTCGCGATCCTCCTGGCCATCCCCCTGGGCGTGGCAATGGCCTGGTTGTTGTGTAACGTGATTAATCCCCGCGCTTTCGGTTGGAGCCTCAACCTGCGGCTGTCGCTGGAGGAAATGTTTGTTCCCATCGCATGGGGGTTCGTGGCTGCCCTGGTTGCCGGTTGGTTGCCAGCCCCACGGGACGTGCTGAACGATGAGATATAGGCATCTCTGGTCTTCGATTTGTGGCGTGTTCCGCGGTCCGGCGGTATTCGCACTTTTAGTAGTTGTCGTGTTCGCCGGGTGTGGTTCCGAACCGGTTGCCCAACGCCATCTCGCTTTGCTGCGCCTTGGTTCCGTGTTGGGGGAGACGAGGGAGCCGTTTTCCAGAGCGGACGAAGTCCGGGAATTCCGTTTTCCGTCGGATCATGGTTCTCACGACAGCTTCCGCAGCGAGTGGTGGTATCTCACCGTCATGCTCGATGACGAAAATGGCTCGGAATTCGGTGTTCAGTTCACCGTGTTTCGACAGGCGTTGAAGGCACGGGAAGTGTCGTCCAATCCATGGCGGTCCGTTCAGGTGTACCTAGGGCACCTGGCGATGACGGACGTCGATCGAGGAACGCACCACGAATTTCAACGGCTGGCGAGAGGGCATCCGGGGCTTGCCGGGGTCAGTACCGCGCCTTTCGCCGTTTGGATGGATGGCTGGCGGCTTCATGGGGGAGATGAGGGGTTTTCCATGCTTGAACTTGATGCCCGTAGTGATGAATTTCGTGTTCGCCTGGATTTGCAACCGGCAAAACCGGTGGTGTTGCAGGGGGATCAAGGGTTGAGCCACAAAGGCCCGGATCAGGCTTCCTACTACTATTCGGTGCCTCGCCTGAAGGTCAGCGGCGAACTCTGGATAAAAGAGCGGTTGCATCGGGTTACGGGTAGCGCCTGGTTCGATCACGAATGGAGCACAAGTGTGCTGGGTAGCGAACACGTCGGGTGGGATTGGTTTGCGCTGCATTTCGACGACGGGTCGGACGCCATGGTATTTCGCCTGCGGCGCAGAGATGGAGAGCGGGATGTCCATGATCACGGGGTACGGGTGACAACGGATGGCGAAAGCCAACGGTTGTCAGGGTCGGATTATCGACTCGTTCCGCTGACATTCTGGCGGGATGGGGAAGGGGTGGCATGGCCGGTGCGTTGGCAACTCGAACTCGGTGACCAGCGGCTGACGATCGAGGCGGCACTAAAGGATCAGCGTATGGATACCGCCCTCGTTTATTGGGAGGGTCTGGTGCATGTTCGCGATTCGACAGGTGCCCGGGTAGGGCGGGGATACATGGAACTCACGGGGTATACGCCATGAGCGGAAAATTCGCAGAACTCAATTGGGATCGTGTGGATCATGAGTATGGGCAGGATCTGATCCTGTTTCGCACGCGCTTTGATCACATGCGCAACCCTCGCAACAACGATGTTCTCAAGCGCCTGGTTCTGGAATCGGTGGACTGGGTCAACATGGTCGCGTTAACCGGAGACGGCAGTTGTGTCATGGTGCGGCAATATCGGTTTGGCGTGGGTTATGCCACGTTGGAAACACCGGGCGGGATGGTGGACCCCGGTGAAGACTCGTTGGCGGCGGCGCAGCGGGAGTTGCGCGAGGAAACGGGTTATACCGGGGGTCGCTGGCGTTATCTCGGGGCGGTAGAGCCGAACCCGGCCTTTCAGGATAATCTCTGTCATCACTGGCTGGCCGAAGGGGTCGCGGCAACTCGGGCGCCGGAACCGAGTGCCAGCGAGGTCATCGCCGTGGAACTCCTGGACGCCGCGGAAATCGTGGAAACGGTGCGGTCCGGTGAGATCAAACATGCGCTGGCGCTCTCGGTGCTCTCGAGGGTGTACTCGTTGTGGCCTCTTCCGTTCGTGAACGGCTAACAGGGCATTGAGCAGAGTAGGGAAATTCGTCACAATACGGTGCTAACCGAAGCCATCGAGATTGGGGAGCTAGCGAAGCATGAGTGAGCGCGGCGCTGTCGATTTTTCCAGCCCCGGAGAGTCTTTCTCCAAACTGCACAACCCGGAAGATCGCGAACCGGCACTCACCGGAGCATCCCTGTTGCTGGTTGACGACAAGCCCGAGTTGTTGAACAGCATGCATCAGCTGATCACCATACACGGTTACCAGGCCGACACCGCCCTCGGTGGAAAGGAAGCGCTCGAGCTACTGGCCGACAAACACTACGATGTGGTGCTGCTCGATCTC
>JAPUJX010000652.1 GCA_027295975.1 Gammaproteobacteria bacterium | reverse complement strand
GGTTCGGTGGACAGCCCCATCCAGCCAGGCCTGTTCGCCATCGGTGCGGGAGCGACGTTCATCGCCCGCGCGGTCGATATCGATCAGAAAGGCCTACCCACCCTGCTTACCGAGGCAAAGGAACACCAAGGCACGGCTTTCGTTGAGATCCTGCAGAACTGCATCGTGTACAACAAAGATGTATTCGATGAGGTGGTTGCCAGAAAGACGGCGGCGGAAACCCAGATACACCTGGTGCACGGCAGCCCGCTGAGGTATGGGCAAGCCAGAGACAGAGGGTTGGTGCTCAATAAAACATCCCTCTCAATCGAATGTGTCCACCTGGGCGAAGACGGCCTTGGTGAAAAGGATCTGCTGGTCCACGACGAAACCAACCCGATCCTCGCGCAACTGCTCGTGACGATGTCACCGCCCCTGCCTGTGGCCATGGGGGTGATCTTCCGCCAGCAAAAACCCGCGTTCGAGTCGACCTACTGGGCCAACAAACCCAGACATCGACGGGCAAAGGTCGTAGACCTCCTGCGCCGCGGCAACATGTTGGACCGGCGCGATAAATAACGAAAATCAAACACTTGCCGGTTTAGTTCACGAGGCAACCGCTAATCGCGAACCGGTGGGAGCCTACCGGCCAGGTGTCTACAAATTGCCCTTTTATCCTCCCGAGCGCTTTCCCTGGCGTGACGAATATCTCTTTTTCGTTACCACAGGTAACAAATAACTAGACTTCTGGACAATTCGGGTTAAACTGCCCTGACCAAATTGGTCTGACCAGGGTGGTCTACCCAAAACGGACGGACAGCGAGTGAAGAAACACGACGAAATAGCTGACGGTCTGACCCACGACATTCTCGTGGGCCAATACCGCACGGGCGAGCGCCTCCCCTCGGAAAGAGATCTGGCCGCGCGTTTCGACGCCAACCGTGGCGCCGTGAGAGAAGCCATGAAGAAACTGGAACAACTCGGCATTGCAGACATCCAACCCGGTGGTGCCCGCGTTCTCCCGCTGACGGAAGCGAGCCTGGACGTGGTTGGCCACCTGCTCGCAGTGGGCGAGTTACCAGATGCAAAGCTCGTGGATCAGATTCTCGAAGTCATTTCGAGCCTCATCAGCCTGGCTGCGGAATCCACCCTCAGTAAGGCAAACGGCGAGGAAATCGAGCGCATCCGCGACCTGGTAAAACCGCTATACCTGGAATCGCTCAACGAAGAGGCCCATATGGCGGCCAGAGTTTCGCTGATGAGCGCAATCATGGAAGCAAGCGGAAATCTCGTTTGTCATATCATCGCCCGAAGTCTGCTGCAGCAATTTGCACCCAACATGACCCAATTGAAAGGGTTTGCCCACGTTGATGTCGAAGCCTACCGAAGTTATGCCCGTCAGCTCGACAAGGCACTAGGCGCGCGGGACAAAGATGCGGTCAGAACCATTTTCGAAGCATTTTCAAAACTGAACCGTGAATCGGTGATGCGGGCATTCGCCGCATTCCAGGCGAACGGCAACGGATCTGCGGACCCAGAGGTTTCTACATCATGATGCGCAAGCTCCTACTCCCCTCTCTCGTCATCATGGCGGCGATATTCGGCGCCGTAACGCTCATGGCGACCAGCCCGGAGCTGAAACCCACCACCGTGCAGGCCATCGCCACGGCCGTGCGGGTACGCACGGTTGACCCACAGCCCATTCAGCTCACCGTCCACTCCCAGGGGACGGTGGTGCCCAACACGGAATCCGCACTGATACCGGAAGTGTCCGGCCGGGTCGTGTGGATGTCGCCGTCCCTCGTGAACGGTGGTTATTTCGAATCCGGTGCCGTCCTGCTGCGGCTGGAAGACAACGACTACCGCACCTTGCTAGAGCGGTCTCAGGCTAATCTGAAACGTGCAGAGGCAGAGTTCGAACACGCCCGTTTCGAGTATCAGCGCTTGAAGCAACTGGAAGATCGGCAGTTGGCCAGCAGATCGCAAATCGAGAATCAACTGCGTGCCTTTCGTGTACACGAAGCCTCCCTGCAGGACGCCAGAGCGAGCTTCTCGCAAGCCAACCGGGACCTCGCTCGAACGGAAATCAAGGCCCCTTTTGCCGGCCTGGTGCGTGAGGAATCCGTCGACATCGGCCAGTTTGTCAGCCGCGGTACGTCAATCGCGACGATTTACGCCGGTGACCGGGCTGAAATCCGGTTACCCATCGCCGATCGGCAGTTGGCATTCCTCAATCTTCCCATCGGACACCGCGGTGAACTCCCCCTGCAGCAGCAGCCCAACGTCAAGCTGGTAGCAAACTATGCCGGACTGAAGTTGACCTGGTACGGCAAAATCGTACGCACGGAAGCGCAGATCGACGTAGCAAGCCGCATGGTGCATGTAATCGCCCGGGTATCCAACGACGCTCAGGAAGTACCGCTGTCCGTGGGTTTGTTCGTCAACGCGGAAATTGAAGGATTGCTTGTTGAAGATATCGTGGTGATGCCTCGCAGCGCGCTGCGCAATGGCAATCGCGTCCTCATCGTGGATAACGAAAACAAACTGCACTATCGCGACATCGAGCCACTGCGTTTCTACCACGATGACGTGCTGATTCAGAGCGGACTCGAAAAAGGTGAGCGAGTGTGTATTTCCCCTCTGCAAACCGCCATCGAAGGAATGCCGGTAGAGCCCCTGCTTGAACGCGTTGCTGCCGTAACCGGCTGAAGGGAAAAAATGCTTGCCGCAATCACCTGGTTTGCCAAAAATCCAGTAGCTGCCAACCTGCTCATGTTCGTGATGGTGGTCGGCGGGGTAATGGCCCTGCTGACGGTCCATCAGGAAGAGTTTCCGAGCATGGACATCAACATGGTCAGCATCAACGTCCCATATCTCGGCGCCGCACCCGAAGAATCCGAGCAGGGGGTGTGCATTCGAATCGAGGAAGCCCTGGAAGGCGCCAATGGCGTCGAGAAGATCCAGTCGACTGCTTCGGAGGGCGCCTGCACCGTCATGGCGATGCTTTTTGAAGATGTCAACCAGATCGAAGTGTTGAACGAGATAAAAAGTCTGGTCGACGGCATCAACACCTTCCCGGTGGAAACGGAAAAAGCCATCATTTCGAAGATCACCATCACCCACGATCTTATGCAGATCGCGCTGTTCGGCAACACGGACGAGCGCACCCTCAAGGAAATTGGTAATCGGATCCGGGAAGATATCGTCGCCATCGATGGTGTTTCGAGAGTTTCACTCCAGTTCGTAAGACCCTACGAAATCTCAATAGAAATATCGGAAGACACGCTGCGACGTTATGGCATAACCCTCGAGCAAATTTCTCAGGTCGTGCGTAATACATCCCTCGATATGCCTGGCGGCACTATCCGTACCACAGGTGGTGAAATACTGTTGCGCGCCAAGGGACAAGCTTACTGGGGCGAAGAATTCAACAACATCATTGCGCTCACTCGCAATGACGGCACAAAAATCATGTTGAGCGAGATCGCAACAGTCCGCGATTCCTTCGCCGAGGGTGATTTGACCGCGCGGTTCAACGGCAACCCGGCGGTGATGATCAAAGTCTGGCGGGTAGGCAAGGAAGACGCCATCAACATGGCGGCGGATATCGTGAATTACATCGACCAGCGCAAATTGTCGTTACCCGCCGGACTGCAACTGAATATCTGGGGCGATCAGTCGGAGGAGTTACAGAAACGCCTGGACACCGTGAACAGCATGGCGCTTGGCGGCCTGGTTCTGGTGGTCATCATCCTGGCGATGTTTTTGAAGTTTCGTCTCGCCATGTGGGTCGCCGCCGGAATCCCGATTGCCCTGTTGGGTACCATCGCCATGTTCCCTTATGCCGACATCTCCATGAGTTCGATGACGGTCATGGCCTTCATCCTCGTGCTCGGCATTCTGGTGGACGATGCCATCGTCGTGGGTGAACGGGTGTACGGTCATGAGCAGATGGGCAAACCACCGGTTCAAGCCGCCATCGACGGCGCCTGGGAAGTTTCCATTCCGGTGATTTTCGGCGTGCTCACAACCATGGCGGCCTTTCTGCCGTTGCTGCTGGCTACCGGTCGGATGAGCGGATTTTTCTCGGTGATCGGCTGGGTGGTGGTGATCGCATTGGCTTTCAGTATTATCGAATCCCAGCTCATCCTGCCCGCTCACCTGGCGCACCGTAACCATGCACAACCCACTCATGGATTTTCGAAATGGTGGGATAAAATTCAGAGCCGCCTTTCGGGTGGGCTGGAGAACCTCGCCAACAACCACTACCTGCCTTTTTTACGCCGCTGCGTTGAATTTCGTTACGTAACGGCCGCCACAGGATTAGGCATATTGATTCTCGCCATGGCGCTCATCATGAGCGGCCGCATTCTGTTTACCTTTTTCCCGTCTATCGAGGGTGACCGCGTTTATGCGAGTCTCGAGATGCCCGAGGGTGTCTCTGTGGAGGTAACGGCAAAAGGGGCCGAACGTCTGGAAGCCGCCGCCGAGGCGCTCAAGGCCGATCTGGAGGCGTTGACCGGTGAGAAGAACGTCATTCGCAATGTCTTCACCAGCATCGGACAGAAAGCCGACCGGAGCAGTGGTAGACCCACCACGTACGGGGCAGGCCGCAGCCACTTCGGCGAGGTAGTCATCGGGCTTGCGCCAGCCGGAGAACGAAACAACATAAGTGCCAAAGTGGTCGCCCAGAAGTGGCGGGAAAAGGTTGGCACCATCCCCGACGCGGTAAAACTCAGCTTCAATGCAGACGAATTTTCCGCCGGTGAGCCCATCAATTACGAATTGGCCGGCAGAGACGTCGACATGTTGCGCGCGGCGGCGACGGAACTACGTGCGGAACTCGGCCGTTACGATGGCGTGTTCGACATCACCGACTCCTTCCGCGCCGGGAAACAGGAAATAAAGTTGAGCCTGCTACCCGAGGCCCGAGTCCTGGGCTTGACGCTGAGAGATCTTGCCGGGCAGGTACGTAACGCCTTTTACGGTTCCGAAGCCCAGCGAATCCAGCGCGGACAGGACGATGTGCGGGTCATGGTACGTTTCCCGGAGAGCGAACGCTCATCTATCGGTAACCTGGAAGACATGTACATTCGCACTCCGCAGGGTATCGAGGTGCCGTTTTACAGTGTGGCTAAATTTGAACTCGGGCGCGGTTACTCGACCATCAACCGGGTCAATGGCCGGCGGGTCATCAACGTGATCGCCGACATCGACAGAACGCAGATTTCACCGGAAGAAGTCAACATCAGCATTCAGAAAGAGGTGTTGCCCGATCTTCAAGCGAAGTACCCGAGCATAAACATGTCGCTGAGTGGCGAGCAGGAAGAACGCGCCAAGTCGTTTACGGGCTTGTTTCAGGCAGCAATGTTGAGCCTGGTTGTCATCTACACCTTGCTGGCAATTCCGCTGAGGTCCTACATCCAGCCGCTGGTGATCATGAGCGTGATCCCCTTTGGGGCCGTAGGAGCTATCGCGGGACACTGGATCATGGGTTACCAGCTCATGTTTTTCTCCGCCCTGGGCATTGTGGCGCTGTCCGGCGTTGTGGTGAACGGGAGCCTCGTGCTCGTCGACTTCATCAACCGCCGCAGGCGCGAGGGCATGGCGCCGGATGAAGCGGTCTTGAGCGCTGGCGTGGTGCGCTTCCGGCCAATTCTCCTGACGTCGGTAACGACGTTCGTGGGCCTGATTCCGCTGATGGCGACACCCAGCCCCGCCACGATGTTTTTTATTCCCATGGCAATCTCTTTGGCGTTTGGTGTTCTATCTGCCACGTTCATCACCCTGATTCTGGTGCCGTGTCTGTATCAGATTGCGGATGACGTGTTCGGCTGGGACCCGGTGGCACAGGGCCAGGTCGACGCGGACGAGGCGTATCTGAGCGCGCAGGCGCAGCAGGCTGATTGACCCCGAATAACCGAAGATGGAAGAACAGACCACTTTCGATCGTTATATCGGCATGAAACATGCCGAGATCGGAGGGGCCGTCGGGGCATCCATCGAAATTCAGCCCCATCACCAGAACCCCACGGGCAACATCAACGGCGGCGTGATCATCTCACTGGCCGACAATCTGGCCACAGGTGCGGCCAACCGCGCCTATCACGAGAAAACCGGCGAGTCGAAGTTCATGGTTGGAGTGGATCTTCATGCCGTCATGTTGAGCAATCAGCAGGGCGGGACCATTTTCGGAACCTCCACGCCGGTTCGGGTAGGCAAGAGGGTTACCGTGATTCGCACCCGAGTCACCGGCGATGACGGGCGATTACTGGCAGAAATCACAACCACCCACGTACCCGTCGGTTCTTGAGCTAATTCATCGAAATTGCGAGGCAACACCCGGAACGGTCCGTTCAGCGTTGATTCAGTCAACCAGGTATCTACTCGTGCGTTATAGATGAAAAACTCGAGGAGCTTTTGATGTTGCGTAGTCTTTTTTTGCTCGTTGCGGTGGTCCTATTTTCCGGATGCGCGCGTCAACCCTTCTCTCACCCGCCGATCGTCGATATGCGGGGTGTCGATGCAGTGCAGTACCGGGTCGATCTAACGGAGTGTAACCAGTACGCAGAGCAGGTTTCCCTTGGCCAGAGAGTTGGTGCGGGCGCCATTGCCGGCGCGGTAATCGGAGGCGCGGTTGGAGCCGCTGTAGGCAACAGCAACACGGCACAACGTTCGGCCGGTGCCGGAGCCGTGATTGGAGGTGCCCGCGGAGGTGCCGACGGTTTGCGCGAGCGCCGCTTCGTAATTCGCAACTGCCTGCGCAATCGAGGTTATGCAGTTCTGAACTAGTCTTCTCGAGCGCGATTTTGGTTTACAGATGAGTCGAGTTTTTGTCCGACACAATTTGAAGATTGTCGATGGCAACCGCGTTGAGGGTGGGGATGCTCAAAGTGCGTCTACGCTCAGTTCCTCCCGAATGCCCTCATTACGCGAACTTGCCCCAAGCGGGTCAATTCGCTCCATTCGGCTTCGCTCGAGGCCGCACTTTGAGCATCCC
>JAPUJX010000651.1 GCA_027295975.1 Gammaproteobacteria bacterium | reverse complement strand
GCCCCAAGTGGGTCAATTCGCTCCATTCGGCTTCGCTTGAAGGCACGACTTTGAGTACCGCCGACCTCACTGCTACTGTCTGCCAGATTCGAGTGTTTTGCGCTAAGCACATTCTTATTACCCTAACCGATGATTCGGCATTAGCGACAGGACGCTACCTGACGAACCTCGAGAGCGGAAGTCAGTCAGCGTTGAGGGTGGGGATGCTCAAAGTGCGGCCTCGAGCGAAGCCGAATGGCGCGAATTGACCCGCTTGGGGGGCAAGTTCGCGAAATGAGGGCATTCGGGAGGAACTGAGCGTAGACGCACTATGAGCATCCCCACCCTCAACGCGGTTGCCATCGACAATCAATAGTCGGGCAAAAACTTGACTCATCTGTAAACCAAAATCGCGCTCAAGAAGACTAGCCGCTTTGACTCATTTCCCTGGCGATGCGTTTGGCGAAGTAGGTGAGAATTCCATCCGCGCCAGCACGTTTCAGGCAGATCAGCGACTCCTCGATCACCGACTCGGGCAGCCAGCCATTTTCTATCGCCGCCATATGCATGGCATATTCGCCGCTCACCTGATACGCAAACGTTGGCACTTTGAATTCGTCTTTCACCCGTCTGACGATGTCCAGGTACGGCATGCCGGGTTTCACCATGACCATGTCCGCCCCTTCATCGAGATCCAGAGCGATCTCCTGGAGCGCTTCGTTGCTGTTGGCGGGGTCCATCTGGTAGGTGTACTTGTTGCCGCTGCCCAGATTGGTCGAGGAGCCCACGGCATCACGGAATGGCCCGTAATAAGACGAAGCGTACTTGGCGGAGTACGCCATGATCAGCGTGTTGTGGTAACTGGCATCATCGAGAGTGCGGCGGATCGCCCCCACCCGCCCGTCCATCATGTCGGAAGGCGCAATTACGTCGCTGCCGGATTGCGCGCAGACCTTTGCCTGGCGGCAGAGCGCTTCGATGGTAACGTCGTTCTGTACATACCCGGCGGCGTCTACAATGCCGTCCTGGCCGTGGGTCGTGTAGGGATCGAGAGCGGCATCGGTAATGACGCCGAGTTCGGGTAAAACCTTCTTGAGCGCACTGACCGCCCGGGGGATCAACCCATCGGGGTTCCAGGCCTCCTCGGCCTCGAGGGTGCGCAAGCCGGGATCGAGATTGGGAAAAAGTGCTATCGCCGGCACGCCGAGGGCCGCGACCTCTTCGGCCTCGATGAGGAGGTTGTCGATGGAGAACCGGTCGATTCCCGGCATAGCGGTTACGGGTTGGCGTTGATTGTTGCCTTCAACGATGAAAACGGGATAAATCAGGTCGTCGGGGGTCAACAGTGTTTCCCGTACCAGACGCCGTGCGAAGTCCTTTGCGCGATTGCGTCTCAAGCGGGTCAGGGGGAAACTGCGCGCCATGGTGAGATCCTAAGTTGCCCACAACAAACGCAATGGTACTGAAGCCGTCCATGAACACCAAAGGTAAAGTTGCTCTGACAATCCTCGTCATCGCTCTGTTTGCGACTTTTTTTCTGCTCGATGGCGGGGCTTACCTGAATCTCGCCTACCTGCAGCAGGTTCGTGGTGATGTCGTTTCCTACGTCGAGGGCAACGCGGTCGTGAGTTCCTTGAGTTACTTCGTGTTGTACGTTTTGATTACCGCGTTGTCTGTTCCGGGGGCGCTGATCATGACCCTTGCCGGTGGTGCGGTGTTCGGCCTGCCCTGGGGTTTTCTGCTGGTTTCGTTTGCGAGTACCCTGGGTGCTACGTTTGCCATGCTGGTATCGCGAACGCTGTTGCGCGATCGGGTACAGAAGCGGTTCGCGACCCAGTTGGTTACGGTTAATCGGGGCCTGGCCGAAGACGGTGGTTTTTATCTGTTCAGCCTCAGAATGGTGCCGTTGTTGCCTTTTTTCATGGTTAACCTGGTGATGGGACTGACCCGCATTTCCCTGTGGCAGTTTTACTGGGTGAGCCAGATCGGCATGTTGGCGGGAACCTTTGTTTTTGTTTTTGCCGGCACCCAACTCGTACGGATTGAAAGCCTGTCGGGAATTCTGAGCCCGGGCCTGATCGTGGCGTTTTCCCTGTTGGGATTGTTCCCGCTGTTCGCAAAAAAGAGCCTGGTCTGGTTACGACGCGCGCGTTCCGATCAATGAAAAAATACGATAACAATCTCGTGGTAATCGGCGCTGGTTCCGCGGGTCTCATTGCGGCGCTGGTTGCCGCCACGGTGCGTGCCCGTGTCACCCTGGTGGAAAAACACAAGATGGGCGGCGACTGTCTGAACACGGGCTGCATCCCGAGCAAGGCAATAATTCGCTCCGCGAAAATCGCCCATTACCACCGAAACGCCGAGAAGTACGGTCTGGAGCCGGGAGAGCCGCGTGTCGACTTTGCCGGGGTGATGGCGCGCATACAGGCAGCGATTCGCACGATAGAGCCCAAGGACTCCGTGGCCCGCTACTCGGAGCTTGGGGTCAACTGCGTCATGGGAGAGGCGCGGCTTGAAGACAGGCACCATGTTCGCGTTGGCGCTGAAGTGCTGAGCACCCGCAACATTGTCCTGGCCACGGGAGCGGTGCCCGTGGTGCCACCCATTGAAGGCCTCATTGATGTCAGACCGTTGACTTCCGACAATCTGTGGGAACTTACGACGTTGCCGCAACGCCTGCTCGTGCTTGGAGGCGGGCCGATCGGCTGTGAGCTGGCACAGAGTTTTGCCCGTCTCGGTTCACGGGTGACGTTGCTGGATATGGAGAGCGCTCTGCTGCCTCGCGAAGATCCCGATGCCTCGGCTTTCATTGCGGAGGTGCTGAAAACCGAGGGTGTGGATGTTCGGCTCCACCACAAGGCGGTACGGGTGGTGAACGATTGCCTGTTTGCCGAGACACCGA
The DNA here is from genome assembly GCA_027295975.1 of Gammaproteobacteria bacterium. Classification (GTDB taxonomy): domain Bacteria; phylum Pseudomonadota; class Gammaproteobacteria; order Pseudomonadales; family Azotimanducaceae; genus SMWK01. Next base: position 2,557 of record JAPUJX010000651.1, on the reverse strand, counting down.
AAGGCGACGTGTCCATCGAATTCGACCGCATCCTGGTAGCTGTCGGCCGACGGGCGCACACCGACAACCTCGGTCTCGACGCCGTCGGGCTGCAACCATCCAAGGATGGAACGTTGCCCGTTGACGCTTATCTACGCACGGCCGAAAAGAATATTTTCGCCTGTGGAGATCTTATCGGCCCGTATCAGTTCACCCACATGGCATCACATCAGGCCTGGTACGCGGCGGTGAATGCGTTATTTGGCAGATTCTGGAAGTTCAGGGTCAATTATTCGGTGGTTCCCTGGGCAACCTTCACCGATCCAGAGGTGGCCCGGGTGGGTCTGTCGGAAAGTGAAGCCCTCGCTCGAGGTCTGGCCGTGGACGTGGTGCGTTATGACCTGGACGACCTGGACCGGGCGATCGTGGACGGCACATCACAAGGATGGGTGAAGGTCATCACCCCAAAAGGCAAGGACCGCATTCTCGGGGCAACCATCGTTGGTGCCCACGCGGGAGAGTTGCTCTGTGAATTTGTCCTTGCGATGACCCATGGCCTGGGACTGAAGAAAATAATGGGCACGATCCACATCTATCCGACTCTCGCGGAAGCCAATAAGTTCGCGGCCGGTAGCTGGCGGAGAAAAAATGCGCCCGAACGATTAATCGGCTGGGTGGAGAGGCTCCTCGCCGTGCTGCGTTAACGGGAACCTCCCGCAGGGCGCGCTGAGCAATCGATAATTGATCAGAGGTTCCCTAGCGCCCCGAGCGCTTTCTTGAGCCGTCTGGCACAGCGTACGAAGTGATTCGGGTCGCCGAGAAGCTTCGCTGTCAACAACCCCCCGTAGAGTTCGTCGAGCAACTGATCCGCCGAGCGGCGGGCGCGTTTCTTCTTTTCGCCGAGTTCTTCGTATACCCCGATCAGGGTATTGAGCCAGTCACCGAACTGGTCGTTGATGAGTTCTTTGTGTTCGCCAGCCGCGGACCCCTGAGCCAGTACCGCCACCAGACAGTGGCTCGAGCCTTGGACGACGTAGTCACTGAAGCCGTCGATGAAGGCATCCAGTCGTTCGAGGGGGGGTCTTTTGGTCCGGCTGAGATGGCCAAATGCGCGCTTTTGCAGCTCTGCCACGGATTTGCGCAGTAACACCGCGGCCATCTCCGCTTTGCCGCCTGGAAAGTGGTGGTAGAGGCTCGCCTTGCCGAGCCCGGTGGCTGCGGCAAGTTGTACCAGGGTTGCTCCTTCGTAACCTCGTTCGCGAAACACCACCACGAGCTGTTCCAGAAGGGTGTCGCGGATGTTGGCAGTTTTTGCCATGGGCCGATGTTAGCAGACCGAACGTTCGATTCACACGAAAGCGGCTTCGCATGAATTTGACCACCTGTACCCATGTTGCAATACTCCGCCTGGCGAGTGCAAAATATGACAGATTGTCATTTTATTGGGAAGTCCGTGTTGATCGCTCAAGCCGATGGGCAGGCCCGGCGTCGACGGGAGAGCAACCGCAAACTGCTCGAAGCGGCACGGAGGCTGTTTGTCGACAATGGTTATGACGCCACTCGACCCCAGGACATTGCCCGTGCCGCCGGTGTCGCCAACGGCACTTTTTATCTGCACTTTCAGGACAAGGAAGCTGTGTTTCTGGCTTTTGCCGAGCAGGCCCAGGATGAGTTGGTGGCGCGCTACGAAGAAAACCTCGATGGCGTGATAGGTTTGGGTCCACGGCTCGAGGTTATCCTGCGCACGATGATCGAATACGGCAGCAAACATCCGGGCGTCCTGCAGGCTGCTTTTCTCGATCCGGTGATGATTGCCCCGAACAACGACGATGCCTGGCGCATATACGACCGGATAAGCGATTTTCTGTCCCTGGCACTTGGCAGCGAAGTTGCTGACCGCGAGCCGGAAAGTAAGCGATCACTTTCTCTACTGAGCCAGGGAATCTGCGGGTTCATGCGTCACGCGATGATTTTTGCGGGGCGCAAACAACTGGATGTCGACGAGGTGATTAATCAGGTTGTCAATTTTGTAGAGCGGGGCTTCGAAAGACGGACGAACGCGTTGAGGAATTAACACGATGAAGTTCGGGATTTTTTACGAGCACCAACTGCCGCGGCCCTGGACGGACGGCGCCGAGCAGCAGCTGTTCCTCGATGCGTTGGATCAGGTGGAGCTGGCGGATAAACTCGGCATCGACTTCGCCTGGGAGGTCAAGCATCACTTTCTGGAGGAATATTCCCATTCTTCCGCCCCGGAAGTGTTTCTGGCGGCCTGTTCTCAGCGCACCAAAAGAATTCGCCTCGGGCACGGCATCCGCCAGGTCATTCCCCAGTACAACCATCCGGCGCGAACCGCGGAGGTGATTGCTACCCTCGATCTGGTTTCCCAGGGCCGGGTGGAGTTTGGCACCGGTGAATCATCGGCTGCGCTCGAGCTTGGAGGATTCGGGATTCCCGTCGCCGATAAACGCAAGATGTTCATCGAGGCGACGGAGCAGATTTGCAACATGCTCGCCATGGATCCTTACCCCGGGTACCGGGGCCAGCACTTCGACATGCCCTGCCGGAACGTCGTCCC
>JAPUJX010000650.1 GCA_027295975.1 Gammaproteobacteria bacterium | reverse complement strand
GCCGGGACCAGCAGCAGCCCGCCCAACATCAGCAGACCCTGCACCAGGTCGGTATACGCTACCGCCTTGAATCCACCGACAAACGTGTAGGCCATGATGATCGACGCGCCAAAAATGACCGCTACGGTGTAGTTCATATCGGCAAAACTGCTGAACGCTTTTCCGGTGGCGACCATTTGCGCGCTCACATAGGCGCCGACCATGACCAGGATGATCAACACGCTGATCTTTCTGATCAGGTGCGCTGGATCGACAAAGGGAGCCGACAACAGATCCGGAACGGTGATCGCACCACTGCTGGTGCCGAGATCGTGGACCCTTCGAGCGACCAGCACCCAGGCCATGCTGACCCCGACCACTTCGCCGGCGACAACCCAGAACGCCTGCGCCCCGACCGTGTAGGCCATCCCGGTAAGACCCAATATGAGCCACCCGCTTTCACCGGTAGCATTGGTGCTGAAAGCGACGACCCAGGGGGGAAGCGTCTTATCGGCCAGAAAGTATCCGCTTAAACTGCCTGTACCGCCTCGTGTCCACAAAGCAAATCCGAACAGAACAACGAGATAGCTCAGAAAGACAAGGTAGATCACCAGCACACGAATTTCCTTTTTGCGCTTGATCGAAAGATGTCACGAGCACTCGTTCCGCTAACCAGCCTATAGCGGACTTGCACTTTTTAATACATCGGGGTGAGTCGCGATTTGAACCTGGCTCAAGCCGGCAAAATACTTTCCGCCACCCCATACCGGATGGTCCAGATGAGCTGATCGATTCCCGAGATTGCGACAAATGCGACATGCAGGAGGCTTTTGGAGAAGACCTGCCGGTGTGGTGGTATTACAAAATTCACGCAACGAGATTAACCCTGCAATTGCACGCCCAGCGGGCGGTGCAGGGTGATCGTCCATCAAATTTCGGTCGATGGATGTATTTCCGCTCGGTGTGGTGCCAGAATCAGGGCTGCGTTGATTGATCCCATTGAGGCCGCTATGTCTGAACAACCCGCCATCCGTGAAATTGAAAGCTACCCCGAGCAGCAGACTCGCGGCTCCCGCGTCGAAGGGAGGCGGTATACCTCCAAAGAATTCTTGGAGAAAGAGTGGGAGGGTATGTGGACCAAGGTCTGGCTGCTGCTCGGAAGAGAGGCCGAGCTGCCGAACCACGGCGACTGGCAGATGGAGCCGGTGGGGTCCGAAGAGATTCTCATGGTTCGCCAGCAGGACGGTGGGGTGAAGGCTTTCTACAACGTCTGCCAGCACCGCGGCAACCCGTTGGTGGGCGAGGACAAAGGTAGTGTTCGCAGATTCGTATGCAAGTACCACAGCTGGGCGTATACGCCGGATGGCGAACTCAATTTTGCGCCTGACAAGGAGGATTTTCCAGAAGGTAATCCGTGCGGGAAGATTCGGCTCGCGCCGGTGGCCTGTGAAACGTTCGCGGGGTTCATATGGATCAACATGGACCCGGAATGTGTGACTTTGAAGGAGTATCTCGGGCCTATCTGGGATGAGTGGCAACTGCGCGACATCCATACCTGGAAACGGACCATGGCCAACAGCATGTGGTTGCCGTGCAACTGGAAGGTGGTGCTCGACAATTTCAATGAGTCTTACCATGTACCCACCGTTCACATGGGAGAAACAACCGACTCCAACCGGTCAGAGATCCGCGGAAATATCAACACCTACTTCAAGGAAACCCGGTTCGACCTCTCCGATGAGGGTCACAACAGGATGATCATGGAAGGTGGGTATGGAGTAGGTTCGACGGACAAGGAAGGCAACATCCTTGAGCCGCTTGCGACGCAGCTGCGATACTGGGAGCTTGATCCCGAGGATTTCAAAGGTAATCCGGAAGGTACCCGTGAGGCAATCCAGGGAGCCAAACGACGCCTGGGTGCCGAGCGGGGTTATACGCATTACGACAAGATCCCGGATGAGCAGTTTACCGATGCGTTTCACTATACCTTGTTCCCAAATTTTGCCGTGTCGGTGTGGTCGGATGGCTTTCATTTTCTTAGGGCTCGCCCGCATCGCAGCGACCCGGAACAATGTCTGTTTGATAACTGGTGGTACTCAAGTCCTGCGTCGATCGGAACCCCGTCCGAAAGGGGAATGGGCGGAAGCGACGAGGTGGAACGGACATTGCTCAAATTCGGCGAAGATTCAATCGGCCCGGCAATCGAGGACGACGTGCGAGTGTTTGTCACTCAACAGCGAGGATTTCGATCCCGCGGCTTCACGGGGGTGTATCTATCGCATCAGGAAACGCGCATTCGCCGTTACCATGAACTGATCGACGATTATGTTGAGGGGCGGCGCACGAAGTAGTGCGCGCTGACCAAACGATCTAGGTCATTGCCAGATTTCGGGCGCCGCTTCAGCGGCGCAGCGATGACGTACAGCTCAGCAGAAGTGCGCGCCTGTGGTATCGGTATAAACCGCATACATTGATTGGCTGGCGGTCATGAACAGTCGACCCCTCAACCAGCCTCGAAACATACGCATCAGTATCTGCGTGCGCCACTGCGGTCGTTCGAAGGTCGGACCTACATCAGCACCTTGGCGTCGGCCAGTTTGGCAATGCGCTGGTCGTCATAGCCAAGGATCTCTTGGAGCACGTAATGGTTGTGTTCGCCAAAGGTCGGACCGGCAAACTCAACCTTTGCCGGCGTGCGTGAAAGCTCAAACCGCGAGCCTTCGATCGTGACCGTTCCCATGGTGGCGTGTGGGAGCTCGATGAAGTGATTCCGATGCAGAAGTTGCGGGTCCACCACGAGTTCGGGGCTGTTCTGCACCTGATGTGCCGGCACGCCTCGCTCCTGGAGCATGCGTTCAAGCGCACCCATCTCGTGCCGGCTGGTCCATTTACCGATTGCCGCTTCCAACGCCTCACGATTTGACAGCCGGGCTTCGAGCGTTGCGAACCGGGCGTCTAAGGCGAGGTCTGTCAGGCCGGAGACTTCGAGCAACACCCGCCAGTCGCGATCGTCACGGCAGGCAATCGCGACCCAGCGGTCGGTGCCCGCGGCGGGGAATGCGGCATGTGGAGCCATTTGAGGATCTGCATTGCCAAGCCGTTCGAAGTTACGGCCGTTGATCAGCAGATCGAGAAGCGCCGGGCCCAGGAAGTTGACCGAC
>JAPUJX010000065.1 GCA_027295975.1 Gammaproteobacteria bacterium | reverse complement strand
TGCAGGAATGCACATTTACCCGAGGTTTCCGAAAAAACCGTAGTGTATGGATGCCAGGACGGCGTCTTCTCGCAGCATCACATGAGACGTCACAATACCGGGGCCGCAATGGCCCCGGTGGTTGTTACCCAATCTCTTCCTTCGGACAATCCCGGTACGGTGAGAGATCCATTTCGGGATAGCGTGCCCCGACTCCCGCCAGCGTTTCTTCACTCCAGTAGGGATGCCCGGGCGCAGGAAATCCAAATATCTCGCGCTCACGTGGTTCTGCACGCTCGATCCAATCCCTGAATTCCGGTCGTGTGCCTTGTTCTGGCCAACCGTTGATACCAAGCCATGGGCACGCAGCAGGTGAATAGCTGATGAACTGAGACACTCGCGCGCCCTCCTTCTTGAACGCGGTACCACGGTGAAAAGTCCGCACGCTGTAAGCCAGCAGGGAACCGGCAGGAACTGTAGCCTTTACTTCATTTTCGTAAAGCGATGGACGTTCTTCCGGGGAATGGAAGGGTGGCCAGCGAATTTCGTTGGCATAGTGACGCTCGGAACAAACCGCCGTGGGCGCTTGATCTTCCGTGACATCCGTATAGTAAACCAGGTAGGTGGTCTGCCAGTAAGTGGGATCCACCGGCGGATAGGCGAGCGTGTGGTTGATGTAGTCCACGTGCATGTGTTGATCCTTATCCGCCGGGTGCTCCTTACACTTGTACGAAAGATCCGATTGTTCGCAGTAAAGCGCCTGCTGGCCGTTCATCACCGACGCAAACCGCCGCAGTTCCGGATGCAGCGTGATGGCATTGAGTTGCGTGCCCGGGAATGGGAAGCGCGTCGTGCGCCGAGAGCGGGCTGGCTTGTCCCAGCCCTCCGGCTTGGCGCCTCGTGGGTTCGCCGCATAGCCGAGCCACCCCGGAATGTAGACCTCTATCTCGTCACGCGCCCTGGCAAGTTCGCCCGGTTCGAGGAAATTCTCGACAATGACATAACCGTGTTCACGGTAGTGTTCAATCTGCCTGTCCGTAATCCGCACTTCGGTCCCGCTCTTCAGGAAATTTGCAGTTCAAGTATTGCGAAACTGCTCAGCCGTGTAGTCCTTGGTCAACAGTTCCAGCAGATGGCCGTTCGGATCACGAAAGTACACACCACGACCACCATTCCAATGGTTGATCTCGCCATCCTCCGATGTCCGCGGGCCGCTGCCATATACCAGTTCCAGTTGTTTCAGCCGTATGAAAATTTCGTCGAACTCAGCTTCACTGACCTTGAACGCGTAGTGCTGGCGATCAAAATCCCGGCGATTGTCGAAATCGAGAGTAAGTGCCTGGTTGTTAATTCGAACAGGCGCAAAGTGTCCCAGTGGGCCGTCGTAATCGAAGCCGAACAGCTGTACGTAAAATTGGGCAGATGCTTCGTTGTCATGTGCCGGAACTATCGTATGGTTGAGTTCAATGGTCATGGTTAAATCTCCGTTGCCGTACAACTCCGATAAGGTTGTCTGCTGCCGGATGAGTCGTTGGCCTGATTATAGGCTTACGCTCGCTATGCCAACCCGAACACCGGCGCTGAATTATCCCAGTATATTTTGCGGATGCTCTCAACACTGATGGGTTGGTTTTCCAGCGCAGCCATGCCTGCCGGCCAGGTCCCGTCCGGGTGTGGGTAGTCGGTATTGAAAGTAATGTAATCGTCCCCTACCAGTTCGATTACTGCCGGTAACGTCCTCTCGTCGCCGCGGCAGGCAACCAGGAAGTTCGACTTGAAATATTCAGTGGGTCTGCGTCGCAGCAAAGAGTGTTCTGCGTTGCCTGAAAAATCCCAATGTTGTTCCATCCGCTGCAGCCAGTATGGCAACCAGCCTGCGTCGGCCTCAACATGGACCACCTTGAGTCCCGGAAACTTTTCTATCACGCCGTACCAGATCAACGTCATCATCGCCACCATAGCCTCAAACGGGTGCGCAATAATGTGTCCGGAGGTATGGGTATCCATGCGTTCGCCGAAGGAGGGAAGATAAGGTGAGCCTGAGTCATGAATACAGATCGGCAACCCGATTGCCTCGATTTTCGCCCAGACCTTTTCGTAGTCGGCATGATAGAAATTCCGGCCCTGGTTTGGATTCGGCCGCAGGAAAAATGCGCGAGCGCCCTTATCGGCCGCCCTGCGTGCTTCCTCAACGGCAAGATCGGGCGCCTGCATGGGTAACATGGCCGCCATGCGCAGGCGCTCGGGCGCGAAGCTACAGTATTCCAGGCTCCAATCGTTATAGGCCCGGCAGCAGGCAGCCAACAGGTCGAGGTCTTTGAACGGTTTGCCGAGCAATTGACCCCCAACCGTTGGATAGACGACCTGCGCATCTACGCCCTGTTCGTCCATATCCTCAATGCGGCTGCTTGGCTCGAATCCCCGTTCACGGTTGTCTTTGAACTTCTCCATGCCTTTCATCGCGGCGGCATGAAATTCCGCAGATGCCATGGGATAGCTGCCGGTCTGTTGCGTCATGGGCTGCCCTTCCACCATGATGCCTTTACTGCCATTGCCGATGTCACCGATCGCTGGAGCCCGGTCGGCAAATTTCGCATCAATGTACTCAGCCCACATCCCAGGCGGTTCCATCTGATGACAATCCGTATCCAGCACTTTGAATCCATTGCGCATGGTTTTCTCTCCGTCACGTGGCTGGCAGCCGCCACGTCAGGCTCCGTTTCGCCTAAGAAATTACTCCTCGATCGGCTTCGAAACAACACCCCACCATCTGTCAGCGCCAATTCGCTGAGCCTGGCAAAAGATCATCACCTCCTGCTCGAACGCTGCCCGAACGCTGGAATCGGAGTATTCTCGGTAGCTCGATGAGTCAGTCAACACTTGGGGGAGCGATTGATGAAATTTGGACTGCGCTACTGTAACACCGGACGCTATACCAACCCGGCGCGTGCGGTGGAACTGTTACAGGCTGGGGAAGCTGCAGGCTTCGATTCCGCGTGGACAGTGGAACATACCGTGGTACCTGCCGGATATCAGTCCGCTTACCCCTATTCACCTGATGGCAAAATGGCTGGCGGAGTCGATAATTTTCCCTTGCCTGATCCGCTGATCTGGCTGAGTTACGTGGCGGCGGCAACCAGCAAACTCAAGCTCGCAACCGGCATCCTAATTCTACCGCAACACAACCCGGTAATCACTGCCAAGCAGGTCGCGACCCTGGATTACATGTCGGGCGGCAGGGTGATACTGGGTATTGGTGTCGGCTGGTTGGAGGAAGAATTCGATGCAATTGGGGCGAGTTTTGCGGACCGCGGCGCCCGAACGGATGAATATGTTGCCGCAATGCGCGTGCTCTGGCGTGAGCCGCTGCCCAGTTTTTCCGGAAAGTATGTCACGTTTCACGATGCCAACTGCCAACCGCAACCGGTGAACGGTTCGGTACCGATTATCGTCGGCGGGCATTCGAAAGCCGCAGCGCGGCGGGCAGGTCGCATCGGCGATGGTTTTTTTCCAGCCCGGGGAGCTTCCGCAGAACTCATCGAGCTTGCCAGGAGCTCGGCGCTGGAGGCCGGGCGGGATCCCTCCGCCCTCGAGATAACGACCAGCATGCCGGATTCACTGGATGAACTGGCGGCCCTGGCGGCGTTAGGGGTCGCACGAGTGCTTGTGCCAGTCTCGCCAATGCCGGGAATGACCACCGCCATTGCAGACCCCGAAGATGCCCTGACTTGGCGGCAACACATCGAGCGTTACGCCGATGTCTGATCTGCGAGATCAGTTGTGGGACTCAGCTGTGTACGGCAAAGCACCGACGGCGAGAGGTGAATCTCTAAGCGTGGATCAGGGTCAGACTCTGCAACTCGACGTGCTCGAGAGATGGCTCGAGCAGGGTGAGCGAGTCGCCGGTTACAAGGTAGGACTCACCTCCGGTAAGTCTCGTAATGCGTTTGGTCCCGGAGTACGGCCCTTCGGCTACGTGCTGCAAAGTAGAATTCTGCAAAGTGGCGAGACATTCAACGCCGCAGAGGTTGCGAGTTGTGGGCTGGAAAACGAACTGGCGTTCCGAATTGATCAGGACTTGCCACCACGGGAGATCACGGCGGACGACATGCGGCGCGCTGCGGCAAGTGTGGCACCGGGTTTTGAAATCAATCAGCATCGGTTAACGGCCGATGCGACCAGCGGGCTGCGTGTGGCGGACAACCTTTCGCAATACGGGATGGTCGTCGGTGAA
>JAPUJX010000649.1 GCA_027295975.1 Gammaproteobacteria bacterium | reverse complement strand
CCGAGAGAACGGGTATAAATGGGCAACCCGAAATTCAGGAATACGAACGGAGCCGAGCCCAGAAAGATCGGTAACAGATAAGTGGGCGCCGGCTCAGACTTCGCCCGAGTCATCCGGTAATTTCCCGAACCTAACCCGCTTCGTTTCTGAGGTCGGGAAGCAGATACCCCTGGACTTCGAGATCTGCACGTACCACTTTTTTGTCCATTTTGCCGGTGGATGTCAGTGGGATGTCATCGACGTAGAGCACATCGTCCGGCAACTGCCACTTGGCAAAAACAACTGCACAATGAGCCAGAACAGCTTCGGCCGACACCTCTGCACCCGAATCGAGAACAACCAGGGCAACGGGCCTTTCGTCCCATTTGGGGTGTGGTTGAGCCACCACGCAAGCCTGAGCGATACCGTCCAGACCAACAATCTGGTTCTCTAGATCCACCGACGAAATCCACTCACCCCCGCTTTTCACGAGATCCTTCGAGCGATCGCTGATGATCAGATACTCCTCGGCGTCGATCTTGCCAACGTCCCCGGTTATCAGCCAACCGTCGTGAAACTTGTCTGGCTGAGGGTCATGGTAATACTCCGAGCAGATCCAGGGGCCTCGGATGAGAATCTCCCCGACGGTTTCACCATCGTGAGGCAGCCGATTGAAAGCTTCATCAAAAATGTCGAGATCGAGACCGGGCATGAGTTGCCCCGCCTTGGCGACGTTTTCGAATTGTTCATCCAGCGAATCAGAAAGATGAGATCGTTTCATCAGCCTTCTCGACAAAGTTGCCAACGGAGACGTTTCCGTCATACCCCACCCCTGAATCATTTCGACATCCAAGGTATCCCAATACCAGCGAATCAAGGAAGGAGGTGGGGCGGAACCGCCACAGGTCAATCGCTGCAGCCTGGATAAATCGTACCTGTCCGGGTCCCCTTCGTAGATTGATTTAATACCCTGCCAGATCGTCGGCACCCCGGTAGACAACGTGACCTCTTCCGAAATCATCAGATCGAGGAGCCTGGCCGGGTCCATGAAGCGGTGTGACATGACCTGCTTGCAGCCGAGCATCAACGCAGCCCAGGGCACACCCCACCCCATCGCATGGAACATCGGCACGATGCCGCAGATGCTATCGGTAGCGGAAAGCCCAATGGAGTCGGTCATACATTGGGTGAGGGTGTGCAGATATTGGGAGCGGTGTTCGTACTCCACCCCTTTCGGGTTCCCCGTCGTACCGCTGGTGTAACACAAACCCAGCGGAGAGTTCTCGTCGATCAGAGGCCATGAGTAATCGGTGGGTTTCCCGGCGATGAACGCATCAAAGTCCACGGGATCCGGAAGTTCCGTGGCCCAACCTTCGAATCCCTCTTCCGTCGCGACGATCACCCGCTCTACGCAGGGCAGGTTGTCTTTGAGTTGCTCGAGCAGAGGCAACAGATCTGCGTCGACGATGATGACCTTGTCCTGGGCGTGACCGATGATATAAGTGAGGTCCTTGACCGATAAGCGGACGTTCAGGGTATGCAGCACGGCACCCATGCCGGCAACCGCGTGATAAGTCTCCAGATGGCGGGAACCATTCCACATGAACGTGCCAACGCGATCTCCGATCTCGATTCCGGAATCGGCCAGCGCATGGGCCAACTGATGTGCCCGGTCCCGTGTTTCAGCGTATGTTTGCCTGCGCACACCCGTTTCGGTGGCGGTAACGATTTCTTCGTCCGGAGCAACAGTGGCTCCACGATCCAATATGTTGGACATCAACAACGGCGTATGCATCATCGCCACGACAATTCCCTCCCAAATCCTGTCAGCTCTCTGGCTCGCGATTCTAGCGCTATCGACTCACGAAACCGAGATCGCGAGCCAGGCGTGTTCTGGTCGCCTCGATCTCCTCGACCCGGACGGTGTCGCTCCATTGAAGATGTTCAGCCATGATGCGGGCACCTGCCACCAACACGGAGTCGGCCTCGGTTGGGTCGAACCAGGCGACGCGTAACCTGCGGTACAGAAGGTCCTCGAGATGCACGAGGCTTTCGTTGGCAAGGGACCAATGTATTTCCTCGGCAAAAACGGAATCGGAGACAGGTTCGGGCCTGTCTCCCAGCACCGTGTTTACTTCGGACCCGTACAGCCGCAGCAACCGCTCGGCGACCGCAGGTCCAAGTTGGTAACGCCGCGCGATCTGCTCACGGAATCCGTGCACATCGTCGATATCCCCTCCCGGCAATCGAGCAAGTGGCTGCGGCATGTCGATGCGTTTATTGAGAATTTTGCCTACGGCCGCCATGGCAGTCTCCGCCATCTTGCGAAAACTGGTGAGCTTGCCGCCGGCAATGCTGACCAGCCGCCCCCGCACCCACACCTCGTCTTTGCGGGAGATCTCCTTGGGCGCCTTACCGGGCTGATGAACCAACGCCCTCAGGCCCGCCCAGGCACTGATGACATCTTCCGGTTGTAACTCGGGAACCTGGAAGTACCGGGTCAGCGGGCTGAGCAGGTAGCTTACATCCTCCGGTTCAACCTCGGGCCATACGCCGGCTTCGCCGTCATACCGGGTGTCGGTGGTGCCTATGTAGGTTACCTGCCGGCGCGGAATGCTGAAAATGCTGCGGCCATCCGCGGTATCGAGCACCAGCATGTGTTTGAGCGGCAGCTTTTCGTGAGGCACGACGATATGTACGCCTTTGGAAAGTCGCAGGCGTTTTTTCGATTCTCCAAACAAACTCTCCACCCAGGGTCCAGTCGCGTTGACGACCACCCGTGCTCGCAGGTCGAACTTCCCGCCGGTCAGCCGATCGTCGACGTTCAACCTGCAGCCGTCCGCATCCTGGTGGATCCCGGTAATCGCGGTGTAATTGCACAATCGCGCGCCATAACCCACGGCACTGCGAAGTGTCGCCAGAACCAACCGGGCATCGTCGGTGAGGTATTCGCGATAGGCACAAACCCATGGGTACCGCTCGCTGTTGAAGGTCGGCTCCTCGCTCTGGAGTCGCTCGGCGTTCCAACTGTGGTGGCGGTCGCTTTGTTGAACGGCACCGAGGCGTTCGTACAAGCCGATGCCGGTACGCAACTTCACCAGCTCCGATCGAGAAGCGGCCGGGACGAGCATCCAGCGCGGCTCCACGAGGTGTGGGGCCATCTGGAGAACGCTCTTGCGTTCCAGGGCGCTTTCCCGAACGAGATTAATTTCGCCCATCGCCAGATAGCGAAGGCCGCCGTGTATCAACTTGGTCGAACGACTGGAGGTTCCGGCAGCGAAGTCGTTTGCTTCCAGCAACACGGTATTCAGACCTGCCTGGGATGCATGGCGCGCAATACCCGCCCCGGTGATCCCACCGCCAATGATGGCGATATCGACACTGTGCCCGGCGATCTCGTCCGGCTTTCTGACTAATGCGGGCACATGTGTTCCAACAACCTAAAGTCGCGCCCCGAGCAGCAGCTTGAATACGATATCCGGAGAGCTCTGGCTGCGTAGATCCTCCGTCACTCCTATATCTACCCAGAAATCGGGTGTTACTCGAAATCGGGTTCCCAAGCTGCCTTGTACGGCGGCCTCGGCCACTTGCGGGACACCGGTGTCCAGAAGCCCC
>JAPUJX010000648.1 GCA_027295975.1 Gammaproteobacteria bacterium | reverse complement strand
GGTTACCTAGGCGCCGATTGATTCCCCCGCCTTGCGCAGCGAGTCGATCAATTCGGCTATGTCGGGGAGGGCTTCCGGGTCGGGACAGAAGAACGGATTTTCCTCCACTGCGTCCCAACTGCGGTGTTTGACGGCAATCACACCAATCTGCGAGAGGTAACCGCGAATTTCGATACCGTAATGAAGTCTGAGGTATTTTTTTGCAATCCCGGCCGCCGCCACCCGCATGGCCGTTTCCCGCGCGGACGCGCGCCCGCTGCCGCGGTAGTCACGAATGCCGTACTTTTTATGATAGGTGTAATCGGCGTGGGCGGGACGGTAGACGTCTTTGATATCGGTATAGTCTTTGCTCTTCTGATCTTGGTTCTCGATGACCAGACCGATGCTGGTCCCCGTTGTGACTCCCTCGAAAATCCCGGAGAGGATCTTGACCTTATCCGGTTCCTTGCGCTGAGTGGTGTATTTGGACTGACCGGGCCGACGGCGGTCCAGATCGCGTTGCAGATCCGTCTCGCTCAGTTCGAGCCCGGGCGGGCAACCGTCCACCACCGCACCCAGGGCAATGCCATGGCTTTCCCCAAAGGTGGTTACGGAGAAGAGTTGTCCGAACGTGTTACCGGCCATGGGGCTGTCTGAAGTGTCTCGATACCAGGGTGAGCCGCAGTATGAGAACTGCCTGAAGGAGCTTCAAGCAGAACTTCGTGCCCCCGTTTGCGCGAAGTCGGAGGCATGAAGGAGGAACACTCCGGCACCCCCTTGCGGTAGATCCGGCCAGATGAAAGGCAGTTGCGGATACTTGCGCAGAAGCGCGGGCGCACTCCCACCTACTTCACAGACAAAAGTCCCCAGCGACGCCAACCGCCCGGGTAGTTCCGTCAGCAGCCGGTCGACAACCTCCAGTCCATCATCACCCGCCGCCAATCCAGACTCGGGCTCATGCCGATACTCCGACGGTAAGCTACCCATATCCACCGAGTCCACGTAGGGTGGGTTGCTGATCACAAGATCGAACATCGAATCGCCCGCAGATGCGAAGAGGTCGGAGTGCAAGACCTCCACCCGGTCGCCGAGTTCATGAAGGGCAACGTTGCGCCGGGCCAGCTCAACCGCACCGGGATCGTCGTCGATCAGCAAAACTTCCACCCCGGGGAATTTGAACGCACAGGCGATGCCGATACACCCGCACCCACAACCAACGTCGACGATGTTGCGCGGAATGGTCGACAACCAGGGTTCAAATCGATTGACGATGAGTTGTCCGATCGGTGAACGAGGGATGACAACGCCTGGCTCCATGAGGAATTCAAATCCGGCGAAGTTCGCTTTACCCAACAGGTAAACAAGCGGTATCCGTTCCTCGATGCGTCGTGTCGCCAAGCGGGTTATCCGCCGCCGTAACACGTCAGCCAGGGGTTGGCTCAATACGCTTTTGTCGTCCGGGAATTCGCCAACCCCCAACACGAGGGCAACGGCTTCATCCCACGGGTTATCGTAACCGTGCCCGTAGTAGAGATCGCTCACTCTGAATCGTGCAGCAACCTCGTCGATCATTTCCCCGAGGCTGGGTGCGTCTCTCACCGATTTCTATCCGCAGGCTCTTACGCCGTCAGTTACGGTTGAGGCGATGGGGTATAACCAGTTCCAACCGCGGAATCGCTCCCGCCGCGCGAGGCAGGAGCGGGCCGGCGGAAAAGTTCACCAACTCCGGTCCGTTTTCGGAGGTAAGCATTTGACTGGCACGTTCGCTGCAGTCCGTCGCCGCATCCAGTAATTGTTCCGCACTTTTCGGTCCGTACAGGTGACACACCACAAAAACCCTCTGGCCGTAAAAGATGTTCAGTTGTTTCGCCAGGTCCGCGAGCACTCGTTCACCTTCGACCGGCAGCGTTCCATCCACTCTCGGGGTAACGCCCTCGATGACTGCAAACCCATCACCCGCCAGCCTTTCCGTCAGTTTTTCGTTCAGCCCGATCGAAATCTCTCTGTCGGGCTTCATGACCTCCAGATGGGCGTAGATTCTCTTGTTGCCGCGTTCGATGATGTACACGGAAACGAGGTGACCGTCGTGATTGGCGGCCAGGTAGTGCTGGTTCTCATCCGGTCCGTACAGAAATGCAACTTTGAACACATCGTTCGCCCATTGGTTGCTCCGGCCACAATCCCGCCCCTCACAGGAGAACAGCTCTTCGCTACCCAATAACCGCACGTAGTGATCCACCACGTCGGCGCGGGAGGCGCCATCGGGAATGCGGTACGTCGTTCTCTCGAAAGTTGCCGTGACTCTGACTTTCCGCTCGATTCGCAAATCCCGGCGGATTTTCTCGACGGGACTGACAATAAACTCCCGCGGCAGCTCTTGTTCGTCCAGGGAGTACTTTTCAATCCAGGCGAAGGGATATCTCGACAGACCCAGAGGATCCCGGGAGCCGGACACATCCTGCCCCCAGGCAGTACCGTTCACGAGCAACAGCAAGAAGAAGCGCTTAACCAAACTTCACACCCCGACCCCACGACGGGTCATGCTAATCGGATAACAGCTCCAGCAGCAAACTGTTTAATCTGTTCACATAACCCGCCGCATCGGCAAGCGGTGCGCCTTCAGCCAGGGTTGCCTGATCAAACAACACGAGTACCAGGTCCTCGAAACGTTTTTCATCACTTTCTTCATCGAGCTTCTGAAGCAGCGGGTGATTCGGGTTGTATTCAAAATGTGCTTTGCTCTCCGGCAGCGACTGACCCGACGCTTCCATTATCTTGCGCATCTGGATGCCCATGGCAAAATCACCCAATGCCAGGCATGCGGGCGAGTTCGTCAATCGCTTCGAAGGTCGCACGCCCTCCACCCGATTTTCGAGAACCGCTTTGATCCGATCGGTCAACGCAGACGATTCTTCGTCGGTTTTGGACTCGGCTTCTTCTTTGTTTTTGTCTTCGTCTGTGTCTTTTTCGTCATCCTCACCCGGCAACTCGAGGTCCCCGCGCATCACATCCTGAAAACCCTTGCCGCCGTATTCCGTGAGGGAACCCATGAGCCACTCGTCGATACGGTCGAACAACACCAATACCTCGATGCCCCGCTCCTTGAACACCTCCAGGTGGGGGCTGTTGCTGGCGTTTTCATATGACTCTGCCGTCAGGAAGTAGATTTTATCCTGGGCTTCGATCATCCGTTCGAGGTAGTCGTCGAGCCCTACCGTTTTCTTGTTCGAGTTTTCCGACGTGCTGGCAAACCGCAGTAACTTGGCCAGCGCCTCGCGATTGCTGAAATCTTCTCCCGCACCCTCCTTCAGCACCTCGCCGAACTCGTCCCAGAAGCTCTGATAGTCGTCGGGTTGTTTTCTGGCCATGGTGTCGAGCATGCCCAACACTCTCTTGGTCAGGGCGTTACGAATGCTGGTGACCCGGTCGTCCTGCTGGAGTATTTCCCGGGAGACGTTGAGGGGCAGATCGCCGGAATCTACGACACCCTTGATAAAACGCAGATACAGGGGCAGGAATTGCTCGGCATCATCCATGATGAAAACTCGCCGCACGTAGAGTTTCAGGCCTTTGGGTGCATCGCGATTCCACAAATCGAAGGGTGCCCGCTTCGGGATATACACGAGGCTCGTATACTCGAGCTTCCCCTCCACGCGGTTGTGACTCCAGCTCAGTGGGTCTTCGAAGTCATGGGAAACGTGTTTGTAGAATTCCCGGTACTCGGAATCATCGATCTCGCTGCGCGAACGTGTCCACAACGCCTTTGCCGAGTTGACAACCTCATATTCAGGAACATCGTCGGTTTCCTCCGGGGTGTCATCGGTGGCGGCGCTGCCGGTCGTCTGTTTGAGCATCCGCACCGGTACCCCGATGTGATCCGAGTACTTTCTGAGGATGGTGCGCAGACGAAAGCCGTCGGTGAATTCCTCCGCGTCTTTACGCAGATGCAGCATCACCCGCGTACCACGGGATAATTCCCCGGCTTCGTCGACGCTGAACTCATCTTCCCCCCTGGAGACCCAACGAGTCCCTTGGGTCTCGCCAGCCGCACAGGTCAAAACCTCAATTTCCTCCGCAACGATGAACGCGCTGTAAAAGCCGACTCCAAACTGACCGATCAGGCTCGCGTCTTTCTTTTCGTCGCCGCTCAGTTGATCCAAAAACTCGGCGGTCCCCGACTTTGCGATGGTGCCGAGCTGTTCGATGACTTCCTCACGAGTCATGCCGATACCATTGTCGGTGATGGTCATGGTGTTCGCTTTCACATCCAGATCGACGGTTATCTGGAAATCCGCATCGGCGCCCACCAGTTCCGGTTTGGCAATTGCGCGAAACCTCAACTTGTCGATCGCATCGGATGCGTTGGAAATGAGCTCGCGCAGGAAAATTTCCCGGTTGGAATACAGGGAATGAATCATCAGCTGCAGGAGCTGTTTCGCTTCGGTTTGAAAACCGAAGGTTTCGGATGTGTTCTGTTCTGCCATACCCATTAATAGAGTTCGCCAGGCGAACGCGCAAGCGAACCCTTTGCAACCTTCTGTTGTTGATGGGCGTCTATATGGCGATGGGCGTCGAGGAAATCAAGACCAACCGGTCACTTCCGCCAGGGCATCGCCGATCTGGGCGAGACTCTTGACCGTAGTGACACCCGCCGCCTCGAGGGCGGCGAACTTGTCCCTGGCCGTTCCTTTGCCACCCGCAATAATGGCCCCCGCGTGGCCCATGCGTTTGCCCGCGGGGGCGGTCACCCCGGCGATATAGGAAACCACCGGCTTGCTGACGTTCGACCGAATGAACTCGGCAGCTTCTTCTTCCGCGGGACCACCGATCTCCCCTACCATCACGATGGCTTCCGTGGCGGGATCCTTCTCCAGAAGTTCCAGGATATCGATGAAGTGGCTTCCCGGGATCGGATCGCCGCCGATGCCGACACACGTGCTCTGGCCAAAACCCCGGTCGGTAGTCTGTTTGACCGCCTCGTAGGTGAGGGTGCCGGAGCGGGAAACGACACCCACCTTTCCCGGCAGGTGAATTTCCCCTGGCATGATGCCTATCTTGCACTCTCCCGGGGTGATCACACCCGGGCAGTTGGGACCAACCAGACGCGTCGGCGTGGTATCGAGCTTGGCTTTGATCGTCAGCATGTCGAGGGTGGGAATACCCTCACTGATACACACCACCAGAAGTATGCCTGCATCGATGGCTTCCAGTATGGAGTCCTTGCCGAAGGGCGCAGGCACGTATATCACCGAGGTGGTCGCGCCCGTCGCTTCCACCGCCTCGGCCACGGTGTCGAAAACCGGCAGCCCGAGATGTTCGCTGCCGCCTTTGCCCGGGGTTATTCCACCAACCATGCGGGTACCGTATTCGATGGCCTGTCTGCTGTGCAGCGTGCCCTGGGAACCGGTCAAACCCTGGCAGAGTACCTTGGTGTTTTTGTCGATGAGGATGCTCACGTCTGTCCCTCCGCCGCCGCCACCGCACTCCCGGCGGCTTCATTCAAGCTTGTGGCCGCGATTATGTTCAAGCCGCTCGCGGCAAGGGTTTCGGTGCCGAGTTTCGCGTTGTTGCCTTCAAACCTCACGATCACCGGTACCCGCACCCCAACGTCCTCCACGGCGCCGATGATCCCCTCGGCCACCGTCGCACAACTGACGATACCGCCAAAAATGTTGATCAACACCGCTTTGACGTTGCTGTCCGAGAGAATGATTTTGAACGCCTCGGCAACCGCCTCCTTGGTAGCCGCTCCTCCAACATCGAG
Source organism: Gammaproteobacteria bacterium (assembly GCA_027295975.1). GTDB lineage: Bacteria > Pseudomonadota > Gammaproteobacteria > Pseudomonadales > Azotimanducaceae > SMWK01. Next base: position 5,536 of record JAPUJX010000648.1, on the reverse strand, counting down.
AAAATTCGCCGGGTTGCCACCGTGTATCTTCACTAGATCCATCGTGCCCATGGCAAGTCCGGCGCCGTTGACCATGCAACCGATATTGCCGTCGAGGGCCACGTAACTGAGATCAAATGCCGCCGCTTCGGCCTCCCGTTGATCTTCCTGACTCGGGTCGTGCATTGCGGCAATTCGCTTCTGGCGAAACAGTGCGTTCCCGTCGATGGATATTTTTGCGTCGAGGCAGTGGATGTTGCCCTGTTTGGTGACAATCAGCGGATTGATCTCCAGCAGAGAACAATCTAATTCCTCAAATAGCTTTGCTAAGCCAATGAAAAGATTAGTAAATTGAGCAACTTGACCACCCTCCAGTCCGAGCCGGAAAGCAAGTTCCCGACCCTGGTAGGGCTGCGCTCCCACAAACGGGTCAATCGTGGTACGAAGGATTTTCTCCGGAGTTTCTTCTGCAACCTTTTCAATTTCGACGCCACCTTCGGTGGAAGCCATGAACACCACCCGGCGGGAGCCACGGTCGATCACCGCGCCCAGATACAACTCCCGATCTATTTCCGCGCAGGCCTCCACGTAGATTTTGCTCACCGGTTGGCCGTGCTCGTCGGTCTGAATGGTAACGAGATTTTTACCGATCCAGTTCTCGGCAAAGGCACGTACCTCATCCAGCGAACCGGCGAGTTTGACGCCACCGGCTTTGCCACGCCCACCCGCATGCACCTGTACCTTGACAACCCAGCGCTCGCCGCCGATCTTCCGGGCTGCCGCTACCGCCTCTTCAGCGGTATCAACCGCATGACCGACCGAAACGGGCAGGCCGTAATCGGCGAATAATCCTTTCGCCTGGTACTCGTGTAAATTCATGCTTTTCCCGTTGGTTGATTCTTTAACTGGTTCCGGAAATTCGCATCCTTGCGAATTTCCTCCGTCGTCTTACTTCGTAAGACTCGCATTTTCCTTCGGAAAATGGATAGGCATCCATGCCCATCACGCGAGTCCCAGCCCAGAATACGAGTATTCTGGCCAGGAACTAGCTAGTTCCGTTTCTTGCGGTTGACCACGTGGATGGCATGTCCGGCAACGCTCAGCGCCGCTTCGTGAAATGCCTCGGACAGCGTGGGATGAGCAAACATGGTCAGCCCGAGATCTTCCGCACTCGCATCGAACTCCATCGCAATTACCGCCTGCGCAACGATTTCGGATGCCTGTGGCCCCAACACGTGGACACCGAGAATACGATCGGTTTGCGCATCCGCAATCACCTTCACAATCCCCTGGGTGTCGTTGGCGGCTTGCGCCCGGCCACTCGCCGAGAACGGGAACTGGCCGACGGCGTAACTCTCGCCACTCGTTTTGACCTCCTGTTCGGTTTTGCCGACCCAGGCAATCTCGGGGTGGGTGTAAATAACCGATGGCACGGTCTCGTAATTCACCAGCGGTTTGAATCCGGCAATGCGTTCCGCCACCATGACCCCTTCTTCGGTGCCTTTGTGAGCCAACATCGGCCCGCGCACCGCATCACCCACCGCGTAGATGTCGGGCGCGTCGGTGGCACAGAGATCGTTCACCTTCACAAAACCGCCCTCATCCAGATTTATGCCGCTGTCCGGGGCCAGCAGTTCCTCGGTGTAGGGTTTGCGGCCCACGGCCACAATCAGCTTATCAACGGTTACGGTCTGTTCGCCTACGTTGTCCCGGTAAGAAACCACAACTTCCCCCGCTCTCACCTCGGAGCCCGTCACCAGCGTTCCGAGACGGATATCCAGGCCCTGCCCCTTGAATATCTTCAGGCTGTCGCGGGCAATTCGCTGATCGACCATGGGCAGGAACTCTTCGAGAGCCTCGAGTACGACCACCTCGGAACCGAGACGGCTCCATACGCTGCCAAGCTCGAGGCCTATCACGCCCGCGCCAATGACCGAGACCCGTTCCGGCACCTCGGTGAATTCCAGCGCACCGGTGGAATCCACGATACGGTCCCCGTCAATTGGCGTGGGAGGGATCTCCACCGGGACCGACCCGGGTGCAAGGATGACGTGTTCCGCCTGGATGATCGTGGCATTACCCTCGTGGGGACACAATTCCACCCGACGGTTGGCAAGCAACTTACCGGTGCCGGCCAGACCGGTCACGCCGTTGCCCTTGAACAAGCCCGCAATGCCCTGGGTCATTCCGCTGACGACCTTGTCCTTGCGCGCAATCATCCTGGGCACGTCGATGCCTACCGATTCGACGGTTATCCCTATCTCAGCGAAATGTTCCTTGGCATCCAGATACTTGTGAGAAGCGTCCAACAAAGCTTTCGAGGGAATACATCCCCAGTTCAAGCAGGTGCCGCCGAAAACCGGCTTGCCATCTTTACCAAGAGACTTGTCGATGCAGGCAGTGTTGAGGCCAAGTTGCGCACAACGAATAGCGGCGGCATATCCGGCAGGACCGGCACCAATGACCACCACGTCGAAATTATCGCTCATAGTTAAAGTTCCAAAAGAATTCGTGCGGGATCTTCCAACAGTCCCTTGATGGCGACCAGAAACCGTACCGCCTCCTGACCGTCTATCAGACGGTGATCGTATGAAAGCGCCAGGTACATCATCGGTCGAACGACAACCTCCCCGTCCTCCACCATGGGCCGCTCCTGGATCTTGTGCATGCCGAGAATGCCCGTCTGCGGTGGATTGAGAATAGGCGTCGACAGCAATGACCCGAACACTCCCCCATTCGAGATGGTGAACGTGCCGCCGGTCATCTCGTCAATCGATAACTTGCCATCGCGGGCCTTGATGCCATATTCACTGATCTGATCTTCAATCTGGGCGAGGCTCAGGGCATCGGCATCGCGCACGACCGGCACCACCAGACCTCTGTCGGTGCTTACCGCAACACCGACATCGTAGAATCCATGATAGACGACGTCGTTGCCGTCTATGGATGCGTTGACCGACGGAAATCGTTTCAGCGCTTCAACCGACGTTCGGACGAAGAAAGACATGAACCCCAACCTCGTGCCGTTGTGGCGGGCTTGAAATTCGTCCTGGTGTTTTCGTCTGAGCGCCATGACCGCCGACATGTCGACCTCGTTGAAGGTCGTCAACATTGCCGCGTTGTGTTGGGCTTCCACCAGCCGTCTCGCGATGCTTGCCCGCAGGCGGGTCATGGGCACGCGCCGTTCGACGCGCTCACCGCCTGCCTGACTGGCGAAATCGGCGGTCTCTACGGCCGCCGGCGGAACGGGCGGAGCGACTGCCTCCCTCATGGTTTTCGCAATGTCATCTTTGGTAATGCGCCCCGACTTGCCTGATCCGACCACTTTGCCGATGTCTACGCCGTTTTCCTCGGCGAGTTTCCGGGCGGCGGGACTGGCACTCACCTCAGCGACCGGTTCGGCAGCGGCAACAACTCTCACGCTCCGTGGCTGAACTGCCGACCCTGATTGCGCTGGCATGGCGGCCGCGGCTTCCGTTTCCAGAAAATGGGCGATGACCTCTTCGCTCAACACGATGTCACCTTCGTCTTTTACTACCTCGGTCAACCGTCCGTTGACGGGGGCAACCACCTCGAGCACAACCTTATCGGTTTCGATATCGACGAGGAGTTCATCACGTTCAACCAGGTCCCCCGGACCCTTGTGCCAGACGGCGACGGTTCCCTCGGAAATAGACTCAGGAAAGGCGGGTGCCTTGATTTCCAGGGTCATGTCTTGTGCTCCAACATGTTTGAACCATCACTTGTCGTCATCGATTTCCAGGCTATCAGCCGAATAACGCGTCTTCCACCAGACGGTGCTGCTGGTCGCTATGCATTCCCGCGTGGCCGCCCGCCGGAGCGGCCAGCGCCTCTCTTCCTGCATAGTCCATATACAACGAGTCGTCATGACGCAATACGACCCTGCGCATGTGGTGCTGGCTGCAATACCAGGCGCCCTGGTTCAGCGGTTCCTCCTGACACCAAACCACTTTCCCGAGGTTCACATAGGGTGCAATTATTTCGCCCAGCGCGGACTCGGGGAATGGATAAAGCTGCTCCAGGCGGATTAATGCGACATTGTCCACGTTCCGCTCCCGGCGAGTTTCCAGCAGATCGTAATAAACCTTGCCGCTACACAGAACCACCCTGTCCACCCTGGCATCATCGAGGTCATCGATTTCCCCGAGAACGGTCTGAAAACTGCCTTCACAAAGTTCTTCCAGGGTAGATACCGCCTGCTTGTGCCGTAACAGGCTCTTAGGCGTCAGTGCCACCAGCGGCATTCGCGCGGCGCGAATCGCCTGGCGGCGCAACATGTGAAACACCTGAGCCGGTGTGGTCGGCACACAGACCTGCATGTTGTGTTGGGCACAAAGCTGCAGGTATCTTTCGAGCCGGGCCGAGGAATGTTCGGGTCCGGCGCCTTCATAACCGTGTGGCAGTAACAGACTCAGTCCGCACAACCGCTGCCATTTGATCTCCCCGCTGGAAATGAACTGATCGATCACCACCTGGGCACCGTTGGCGAAATCTCCGAATTGTGCTTCCCAGACAACGAGAACGCTCGGAGTCGTGGTGGCATAACCGTATTCGAACGCCAGCACCGCTTCTTCGGATAACAACGAGTCGTAAAGGTCGAAGTCAACGTCTTCCGAAAGGGCGTTCAGGGGAATGAATCGTTTGCCGCTCGTCTGATCGTACAGGCTCGCATGACGGTGCGAGAATGTTCCCACACCGACATCCTGCCCGGTGAGGCGTACCCCATAACCTTCGTCCAGAAGCGTCGCATAAGCCATGACCTCCGCATGCCCCCAGTTGATCGGCAACTCGCCCGCCGTCATCTTGTGCCGATCTTCCATGATCTTCTGTACCTGACGCTGCAGGACAAAACCCTCCGGCAACCGTTCCAGCCGTTGTGATATGTCTTTGAACCTGGCGACGTCCACCCGGGTATCGCTCGGCACGTTCCAATCGTGGCCAAGATAAGGGCTCCAATCGACGAACAGCTTGGTATCGGGTTCATGAACGATGCTCAAAGCCACATGTCCGCCATCGTCGAGGGTTGAGCGGTAGTCGTCTGAAAGCTTGTCAGCCTCATCCGAACTGATCACTCCTTCGGCGCGGAGTTTGTCCACGTAGATGCTCCGCGTGGTCGGCAGAGAGCGGATTTTCTGATACATCAGCGGCTGGGTTTTCATCGGCTCTTCGGCCTCGCTGTGTCCCCTGCGCCGATAGCAGATCAGATCGATTACCACATCTTTGTGGAATTCCATCCGGTAGTCGACAGCAAGCTGAGTGACGAACACAACCGCTTCGGGGTCGTCACCGTTAACGTGGAAAATGGGCGCCTGCACGAGTTTGGCGACTTCGGAACAGTATTCGGTTGATCGTGCGTCGTCCTGTCTGTGGGTGGTAAAGCCGATCTGATTGTTGATGATGACGTGAATGGTGCCGCCGGTCTTGAAGCCACGGGTCTGGGACATCTGAAAGGTTTCCATCACCACACCCTGCCCCGCAAACGCCGCATCGCCGTGCACGTTGATGGGTACCACCAGGTCACCGGTGTAATCCTTCC
>JAPUJX010000647.1 GCA_027295975.1 Gammaproteobacteria bacterium | reverse complement strand
GCCATGGCCGACGCGGGAATCGGCCACGACGACGTTGATCACATGATGGTTTACGATGCCTTCGCGCACCTGCCGATCTATGGAGTGGCAGATCTGGGGTTCTGTGAGCGAGGTGAAGCGGGTGCCTTCATTGCCGAAGGTCATACCGCCCCCGGCGGCAAGCTTCCCATGAACACCAACGGCGGAGGGCTCTCCTACATGCACTCGGGTATGTACGGCATGTATGCGCTGCAGGAGAGCGTACGCCAACTACGCCACAACGCACCCGCGCAGGTGCCGGGTGTGGAAGTGTCCCTGTGTCTCGGGGTTGGCGGGATGTTTGGAGCCAGCGGCTGCATCGTGCTCGGCCGCCAGTCGCCGGACTGACCTCGCCAGAGGGGTGGCCTCACTAGCCGGGCCGATGTTCGTGCGTTCGCCCTGCCGAGGAGAAGTACACTGTATGTACATACAGCTCCGGCTAGTGAGGTCGACTAGGATACAGAAAAAAAAGCAGAATAAAACCCTATCTGACGCACCAAAACTGACCAACGGTCAAATAGCCAAGCACATCAACGCGTTAGCGTTTTCGATTCCATATTTCCTTCACTTTCTGAGCTTTCCCGGCCGGTCGTTTACAAGCCCTTACAACGTTCTTGCGCCAAATATTTGCCGGATAGTTCTTCTCGGCGTATTAGTAAAGAGTGGTGGTTCGTCAATGGCTCGACAGAAGTCAACCAGGCAACCTCAACTTGACCGGAAAGTCTCTTGAAGCGTGACGCCGGTCACACATTAGTAGTCCGCATGAGGGAGAGAAGTACATGAACGGGCAGGAAGATTCCCACGCGCATTCCAGCGAAACGGTTGCTCGGTTGATCGCTTACCTGAGTCCCTATCTATTCTGGGGAACGGTGGGCGTGATTTGCGTAAGCATCTGGCTGCTTCGCTGACATAACAAGCTCGAGGAGCGTGTCCTTGTTGGCGAATTCGCGTTTTATCAACCACTTGAGCGCCTGGTCGTAACAATCGAACACTTCGGTGTGATCCAGGGAGCAGGACAGCCGGTAGATCCCGGCGCAGAGGTCGTCGTTCAGGTTCGGGTCCACGACGATGGCTATGCTGGCGTCGACGCTTGGTCCGTATAACCGGGTGAAGAAGCTGGAGAAGGGTTTTGCGGCCGAACCTTCGAGTTCGAGTTGCATGCCTCTCAGATCGATCAACTGCGGAAGCTGGGGATCGAATTGCGGGTCCGCGAGCAGACCCTTGCACTGCTCGAGCAGGTCCGCCAGGTCAACCCGGCCTTCGATACGAACCACGATGAGTCCTGCACTCGCGTCGATATGGTAGTTCGCTGACACGCCTGGGGTCCGTTCTGCCAAAATCTTGTCCAGATATTAGTAAAGTTGCCGCCATGGAACTGTGCGGTAGGTGGCAAACGGCCCTGGCAGCGTAATAATGGCGATTTTGTCAGGCGATGGGACTGAACCAGTGGACGTGTTAGACAAGGTGGCATCGATTGTACCGTTGGTACGACAGCAGCGTAGTGCTGCCGAGGCGGCTGGCAGGCTCGGCGACGAGGTGGTGGCCGCCCTGGTCGAGGCCGGTGTCACTCGCCTCTTCCTGCCATCTTCCCTGGGGGGACTCGAGGTCGATCCAGTCCTTTGCGCGAAGGTGACCGAGATGCTCGCGCGTGCTGATACCGCGGCTGCCTGGTTTGTCATGGTGGCAAATTCCGCTCGACTGATGGCGGCGTACTGGCCGGCCGAGCTCGTCGAGATTCTCTGGGCGGATAATCCAGATGCCATCGTTGCGGCCAGCGGCAACCGACCCCTGACGGGCGAAGCGGAAAAACGGGGGTATCGGGTCAGCGGGTTTAACAGTTTTGTCAGCGGCTGCCATCATGCGCAGTGGTTTTTGACGCCGCTGATTGTTGGTACCGAACGGCGCATGGCGTTGTTGCGGATGCGTGACTGCGAGATCGTTGATAATTGGCAGGTGCTCGGCATGCGCGGCTCGGGCAGCAACGATGTGCGCGTGCACGATGTCTGGATTCCCGCTCGGCAAACCGTGCTGATGACCGAGGAACCGGGTGAGCGCAACCGGTATTACCAGGGCGCCTTGTACCGCTGTCCTGGTCGGGTGGTTTTTGCTACCTATGTGCCGGTCACCCTGGTACTCGCCGAGCAGGCCCTGGCAACGCTTCTCGATCTGGCGGAGCAGAAATCTCCCTACGCAACCGATGAGAAGCTCAAACACCGCTCCATCGCTCAGGTTAAATATGGCAAAGCTCTGGCGATCCACCGCTCGGGGAGGGATTATTTCTATAATGCGTTGGCTCAGGCGTGGCAACGGGCCCAGGCGGGCGAGGAGGCGACGCCGCGCCAGAAAGCAGACCTGTACCTGGCTGGAACCCACGCCGTGCAGAGTTCAGCGGAGGTTGTCGGGTTGGTTGCGGATGCGGCGGGCACGTCGGTGATATACGAGGGACAACCCCTCGAGCGGATCGTACGAGATATGGAGACTCTGCGGCATCACGGTTTCGCGAGCGAAAGCCGTTACGGCAGTGTGGCGCAACTCTACTGGGGTGCAAAGCTGGATTACCCGCTGATGTTGAGATAACAGAAGCCCGCGGATAATTTCTCTTGAAGAACTCGTGCGCGGGTAAACGACCTTATTAACTCATGGGGGATATATGGCGATCAATCATGTTGGAATTCTTGGCGGCGGCGTCATGGGCGGCGGAATCGCGCAGGTGTTGGCCGGGTTCGGTGGTTATCGGGTCACGGTGCGCGATCTGACCCGGGAGATTCTGGATATTACCCGCGAAACGGTAGTGGAAAGTAAGTGGGGTGTGAAGCGAGCCGCGGAGAAGGGCAAAATCGGTTTTGATCAGGCGATGCGCACCTTGGAACTCGTCAGCTACACGCTGGAAGTAGGTGACCTTGCACAATGTGATCTCATTATCGAAGCGGTGCCTGAACAGCTTGAACTCAAACAGACGGTTTTTGCGGAGTTGGATGATCTCACCGGCGCGGAAACGATTTTTGCAACCAACACCAGCGGTCTGGTGGTTGCCGAGATCGCCGAACGGGTGTCCGAGGCTCGCAAAAGCCGCTTCCTCGGCATGCACTTCTCGAATCCGGTTCCCGTCATGCGGATGTGTGAAGTCATCACCACCCCGGTGGTGGACTCCCAGGTAGTGGATCAGGTGGTTGAGGTTGCGGAAAAAGCAGGCCGCGCGGTTTGCATGGTGAAAGATCAGCCAGGCACCTACGGCTTCATTCTGAACCGGGTGTTTGCCGCGGCGTATCGTGAAGCGAAGCAAATTGTCGATGACGGGCTTGCTACAGAGGAAGACGTGGACAAAGCGATGATCACCGGACGCAACTGGCCGGCTGCGTTTTTTGGCAATCGCGGAGGTATCGGCAAGCAGTGGTGATAGCCAATCGTATTGGCGTCGTCTAGCCGCCCATCCGCGACTCACGGAAATGTGTCATGGGACACCTCGTCTATCCGTCGTAGAACAAACCCGGATGTAGTCCAAGAAGTTTGCGCTCGCGATCGCTCTCAATCCGCTCCCGGGCTTCCGCTGAGACGTGATTCACGATGCTGGTGGGTCGGATACGCTGGGCGATGTCACGCCTGCCATAGTGAGCTTGAAGGAAAAATCGCCCGGTATCTTCGCTGCCGCTCGGTAATCGCCGGTGCCAGACATCCGAAACGAACATGGCGACGTCGCCCGCCTCGGCGATGATGGGGACAACGCCTCGACCGTTGTACATAAGGTCGACATCCTGATAGCGATCAGGCGGCGGCGGCTGACCCGACTTGTGACTGCCCGGGATGACACCGGTCACTCCACAAGCCAACGGACAGTCCTTCAGGTAAATGTGCGCGCCGATGGCAAATACCGGATAGGGGATGCGTTCGTCCCAGGGTACGTCTGCCTTGCGCGGAATATGTGGACCGGCATCGATGTGCCAGAAGCCCCCGCCGTGGGTGTTTTTCTCACGGGGTGGGTTTTTCCAACAGGTGTTGGCAATGATATGGCAATCTTCGCCCAGCAGAGGCTCGAGGGTTTCGAGAATCGACGGGTGACCGATGACTTTCTGCGACAACGGACTGCGGTTGAACATCTCGTAGCGGAAATCCTCATCTTCAATGGGATCCCTGACTGCCATAGCGCGACCGTCGGCGGGATAGTCGCGATAAACCTGCTCGATCTCGTCGCTCAGCCCGGCAACCTCGGTTGGGCTCAGCACCCCCCTCAATACCGTATAACCCTCGTCCTGCAGCTCTG
>JAPUJX010000646.1 GCA_027295975.1 Gammaproteobacteria bacterium | reverse complement strand
GCGTCGGAATATTTCGGCCTGGCCCGAACACTCTCCAGGCGCTGTTGAACCCACAGTTGTTCACCCGCATCATTGATGTGCATGTATTCGAAACCGATGGACCCGCAGTAGGTCATCTCGAGGGCGTCCACCAGTTCGCGCAACTTCGCCTGCCCTTCGCCGTAATGAAACGAACCCGTGTGATAGGTTTCTTCGAGATCGACCGGCGACAGGTTGTGGTAGGCAAGATCCAACACCGGCGCGGGGGGGCGTTCCATCAGTCCGAGGGGATCGATATTGGCTTTCTTGTGGCCGCGGTGGCGGTAACCCGAGATCAGATCCTGCACACGCATCTGCTTCTGTTCGTGGGCATTCTGAACCATCGTGCTTTCGCGTTCGGGCCGCGCTTTCAAACGATTGCGTCCAAGACGCTCGAAATGCCGGATTACCGTGCTGTGGGGCACGTCAGCCTGCTCGACGCCCTCCAGCCCGGGAAGTGCGGCGAAATAATCGCGCCACTCATCGGGTACCGCATCGGGATCATCGAGGAACGCTTCGTAGAGTTCTTCCACGTACGCGACGTTACTCCCGGCCAGGTGAGAACTGCGCCGCATCCGTTCGAGAAATGACTCAGCCATTAATGGGTCTCTCTCCCTGTTGAGAAACTAAGCGCAACATGGTGCGCCACCTACTTTAGATGGCATACCGGCAGCTTGTTTTACCACGCTGCAATTCGTCAGCTTTGATTATAGTCCGTAGTCGAATCCGCTAGGTCCCTTGCTGCAGGAGCAAACTGCGGATTTTACCGATGGCGCGGGTCGGATTGAGCCCCTTGGGGCAAACGCTGACGCAATTCATGATACCCCGACAGCGAAATACGCTGAACGGATCTTCCAGCTTGGCGAGCCGTTCGGCGGTGGCGGTATCCCGACTGTCAGCCAGGAAGCGGTATGCCTGCAGCAGGCCGGCCGGGCCGATGAATTTGTCCGGGTTCCACCAGAACGACGGACATGCCGAAGAACAACAGGCGCAAAGTATGCACTCGTACAGGCCGTCCAGCTTTTCACGCTCCTCGATGCTCTGCAGCCGTTCCTGGGCGGGTGGCGGCGAATCGTTCTGAAGAAACGGATCAATCTTCTCGTACTGGCGGTAGAACTGGCTCATATCGACCACCAGGTCGCGAATTACCGGCAATCCTGGCAGGGGTCGCAGCACCAGCTTGCCCCGCCTGACAATTTCCGAAACAGGCGTGATACAGGCGAGCCCATTCTTGCCGTTCATGTTGATACCGTCGGAACCGCACACCCCTTCCCTGCACGAACGCCGATAAGAGAGGCTCGGATCCTCCACCTTCAAGAGTTCCAGAACATCCAGCACCATCAGATCTCTGCCTTCCGGGAGCCTGACGGTCATCTCGCGCATCTCCGGCGCCTCATCGGTATCCGGGTTGTATCGATAAACGCTAACCTGCATCGCCACCTCGATAATCAGTACTTGCGTTCCTGGGGTTGAAAAGCCTCGACGATTCTGGGTGAGAAGTTTACCGCCCGTTTGCCCACCCGCTTCTCTTTCGGGAAATAGAACGAGTGGCACAACCAATTCTCATCGTCGCGCTCGGTAAAATCTTCCCGGGCGTGTGCACCCCTGCTTTCCTTGCGTGCTTCTGCGGCAATGGCGGTCGCTTCCGCAACCTCCAGCAGATTGTCGAGTTCCAGCGCTTCCATGCGCGCCGTGTTGAACGCCTGGGACTTGTCTTCGAGATGTGCTCTGTCGATGCGCCCACGCAGTTCTTCGAGCTGCCTGATGCCATCGCGCATATGGGTCTCGGTACGGAACACGCCGAAGTTGTTCTGCATGACAATCTGCAGTTCTTTCTTCAGCGCGGCAACACCTTCGCCTTCCGAGGAGGCATTCCAGCGCTCCAAACGGCCTGTCGCTCGTTCGAGATCACTATCGCTCGCCTGCCGGTAGCTCACGCCCTGGCGCATGGTCTGTTCGATATGCAACCCCGCGGCCTTGCCGAACACCACGAGATCGAGGAGGGAATTACCCCCCAGACGGTTGGCCCCATGAACGGAGACACAGGCCACCTCACCGGCCGCATAAAACCCTTCCACGAAAACATCGGCGCCGGATGCGTCCTGAGTAACCACCTGGCCGTTCACCCCGGTGGGAATGCCGCCCATCATGTAATGGCAGGTGGGTTCCACGGGTATGGGTTCACGGATCGGGTCGACATGGGCGAATGTTCGGGAAAGTTCGAGAATTCCCGGTAAGCGTTTGTTGAGCACGTCTGCGCCGAGGTGGTCGAGCTTCAGCATCACATGATCCGCTTGCGGACCGCAGCCACGGCCTTCGCGGATCTCGATGATCATCGAGCGGGCCACCACATCGCGGCCGGCCAGATCTTTTGCCGTGGGAGCGTACCTTTCCATGAATCGCTCGCCGTCCTTGTTGATGAGATAACCGCCCTCACCGCGACTGCCTTCGGTAATCAGGATGCCGACCCCGGCGATACCGGTGGGATGAAATTGCCACATCTCGATGTCTTGAACCGGCAACCCGGCACGCAGTGCCATGCCAACACCGTCGCCCGTGTTCATGAGGGCGTTGGTTGTGCTCGCATATATTCGACCCGCACCGCCGGTCGTGATTACCGTCGCCTTCGACGCCACGTACACCACTTCGCCATTTTCGATATCGATCGCGATGACGCCCACCACGACGCCGTCCTGGTTCTGCACCAGGTCCACGGCGAACCATTCGTTGAGAAAAGTAGTATTCGCTTTTAGATTTGCCTGATACAGGGTATGCAGCAGCGCGTGACCCGTCCTGTCTGCCGCCGCACAGGTCCGTGCTGCCTGGCCGCCTTTGCCGTAATTTTTTGACTGGCCGCCAAACGCACGCTGATAGATACGGCCGCTCTCGGTTCGAGAAAAAGGTAAACCCATGTGTTCCAGCTCAAAAACGGCCTGCGGCCCCTCACTGCACATGTATTCGATGGCTTCCTGATCGCCGATGTGATCCGACCCCTTTACGCTGTCGTACATGTGCCAGCGCCAATCGTCATCCGGATCGTCGCTGCCGATGGCACAGGTGATCCCGCCTTGCGCAGACACGGTATGTGAACGGGTGGGGAACACCTTGGAAATAACGGCGGTTTTCAAACCCGACTGGGCGAGCTGCAGAGATGCGCGCATGCCGGCGCCGCCGCCGCCAACGATGAGCCCGTCGAATTCCATTTTTTTCACACCCGGCATTTACCGCCCCCAGAAAAGCGTCAGCGCCCAGACCGCGTAGACGAACAGTACGAGCAGACAACCGCTCTGGTAGGTGAACCGGTAAGCCGTGGCGTGCCGGCCGAAATAATGTGGGCCAATATAGTCCGTCCCGATCGTCCACATGCCGATCCACGCATGCCCCACCGTGGCGATTACCGTCACGGTGCTGAAAAGTTTCATGGATGTCGAACCGAAGTAGCCCACGAGGTCGGCATGGCCGAGCGCCGGGTTTGCAAGAAAAAAACCGACCACACACAGGGCATACAGGCCGATGATTACCGCAGACACCCGCTGAACGAGAAAGTCAAGAAGACCGCTGCGGGTGAGGCTCGTGACGTTTGTTACCATAACCACACAGCACCCGCTGCGACGATGAACCCGGTCAGCACGAAAACGGTCCAGGAACTCGCGCTCGCCGCCTCGAAACTAACCCCTATATGAAAATCCATCAGCAGATGTTTGACTCCGGCAAGGAGGTGATAACTGAGGTTCGCCAGAATGAACAACACGGCGAGCTTACCCATCGGCTGGCTCATTACGCGTCCTGCCTCGGCAAATCCACTTTCCGAAGACAAAGCGAGATCGAGCATCCACAGCAGAAAAGCGATGATCGCGAACAGTCCAGCCCCGGTGAGACGATGGGTTATCGAAGCGATTGCCGTGACGGGAAAATGTATTTTGCCTGGAGACAAAGACAAGAACACCGGGCGTTCGGTTCTCATTTTTTCTGGTTCATCCATTCATTACGCGGTTACATTCATTACGCGCACTACGCGGTTAGTAATACAGCCGGTGGGAGAGAGACCCCAAGCCGCCAGGCGTCGGTAAACGGCCGCCAGTGGGCGAATCGCGCTGGCATTGTAATCGTGCGGGTAGGCAAAACCAAGAAGCTCCGCCTGCCCGTACCGGGTGGTTGGAGGGGGGCTCTAGGGTCCTCCGGGATCGATCAATTGACAATCCAAACCCCCGTTAATAGGCTCAGTGCCATATTATAAAAGCCGGGCACCAAGAAACCCGGCCGAATTGATTCTCACGGGAGGACGTATGGCTGACAAGGCTGGCAAAGTAGCCCATCTTCGCATCGGTGATTTATCCATCGACCTGCCCGTGCTGAGCGGCAACGAGGGTCCTGATGTCATCGACGTCAGTCAACTCACGGCACAGGGTTTTTTCACCTACGACCCCGGATTCGTATCCACGGCCGCCTGTGACTCGAACGTCACCTACATAGACGGTAACAAGGGCATTCTGCTGCATCGGGGTTATCCCATCGAACAGCTGGCCGAACATTCCGATTATCTGGAGTTGTGTTATCTGCTGCTCAACGGCGACCTGCCCACCGCTGCCGAGAAGGCCCGGTTCGTGAGCACGATCAAACGCCACACCATGGTCCACGAGCAACTTTCCCAATTTTTCAAAGGCTTCCGTCGCGATGCCCATCCCATGGCGATCATGTGCGGGGTCACCGGGGCTCTATCGGCTTTTTATCACGATTCGCTGGATATCGATAACTGGGATCACCGGCGCATCACCGCTCACCGCCTGATTGCCAAAATGCCCACGCTGGCGGCCATGAGCTACAAATATTCCCAGGGCGAACCGTTCATCTACCCGCGCAACGATCTCGACTACGCCGAAAATTTCCTGCACATGATGTTCGCCACGCCGTGTGAGGACTACAAGGTCAACCCGGTGATCGCCAAAGCGATGGATCGTATATTCCTCCTGCACGCGGACCACGAGCAGAACGCTTCGACCTCCACGGTGCGGATGGCGGGTTCCACGGGCGCCAACCCATTTGCCTGTATCGCTGCCGGAATCGCGGCCCTGTGGGGACCGGCTCATGGGGGCGCCAACGAAGCGGTGTTGAACATGCTCGCCGAGATCGGCGACGAAAAGAACATCGGCAAATACGTTAAAAAGGCCAAAGACAAGGACGACCCCTTCCGGATAATGGGTTTCGGCCACCGGGTTTACAAAAACTACGATCCCCGCGCCAAGGTGATGCAGCAGTCCTGTAAAGAAGTACTGGAGGAGTTGGGGGTGGAGGACGATCCAATTCTGCGCATGGCACAGAAGTTGGAGAAGATCGCGCTGGAAGACGAATACTTCATCGAGAAGAAGCTCTACCCGAACGTCGATTTCTATTCCGGGATCATTCTGAAAGCAAT
>JAPUJX010000645.1 GCA_027295975.1 Gammaproteobacteria bacterium | reverse complement strand
TGTATAACCGATCGATATCGGTAAACATATTGTCGTAGCTGAACTCATGCTGCACGAACAGGGCAATCAGCGTGCAGGCAGCCAGGCCTAGGGCAAGACCACTCACATTGATCACGGCAAACAACTTTCGCCTGTGAAGGTTGCGCAACGCAGAACGCAGGTAGTTCGCGTACATGTCGAGTCAGGAAATCAACCGCGTTGCCATGGCCACGGTCGAGCGGGTCAGATTGTGCCGACGACGAAAGTTGTCCCGCGCAGAGTCAGGCGGCAGCCGCGATGTCTGCCAGGAGGCCAAGCCGTCATACCAGGTAACAAGCAACATTCTTCCAGACTCTTCGGTCCGATCCCGCTGACAGAACAGTCCCTGTGGCTCCGCCCGGTAATCTTCGACATTCTCGAAGCTTTTCCAGGCTTCTTGCGACAACCGCACGATCTCTTCGACATCCTCGTGCAGCACCTCGAAGAACCGGAACACATACAACCCTGGTTGGGTACGGGGCCGTGTGTCCACGGGGCGAACGGTATCGGTCAGCAACTCGCAGCGCTGAATGTCCGCGAAGCCCGCCAGCGGTGCGGTGAAATCATCCAGGCCCGCGTGGGATTCGGTCCCAGCCATCACGATAAGCTCATTGGAAGCGACCCCGAACAATCCATACCAGATTCCCCAGGGAGCGATGCCCGCGTCTTTCCACCTCGGCACGACGTGCCCATCAAGGGTTTCCTTGAGTGGCTGCCAGTTGCGATCCTCGCCGCGCAGATGCAGAAAACAGTAGGTGTCATTCACCACTCAACCCTCCCGCAACACACTCGATATCAAGAGCGTTGCAAGCCTTTCGCCGCTTTACGATACATGGGCATCGAGGGTAGCAGTAAAACCGCCGAGGTGCCCAGAGCAAACGATATGGAAACGTATTTGGCCAACGCCCCTATGACCGGACCACCAACCGTTTGACCCAGAGCGTCTGATTGACCGTACATCGAGAACAACGTCGCCTTGGACGGTGCCGGTAACAACCGGTTCAGCCATGCGGTCACCAGCGGTCCATAAGCCGAACGGAGACCGCCAACCAGCCAGTAACAAACGAGCACCATCGTGAACCCGCTCAGGTTGGCGATGAGGAGAACCAGAATACCGATAACCAGGAGGAGCGAGCCGAGTATCCAGGTAAGGTTTACCTGGTCGTCGAGGTCAACCTTCCGCCTCGCCACTGTGGTCGTCGCGAGTCCAACCAGACTCGATACCGCAGCGATGATGCCCCACCAGGTGACGGAACCGAGATCACCCAACCCCGGGAATTCGAACGATTCGATGAGATAGGGCGTAAACAGGCGATCGATGCCTTCGCTGAACATGCCGAATAACGCGGTAATGCAGAGCATTGCAAGAAGTACGGGCCGGTTGCGGATTTCCTCTACCCCCGAATGAAAGGTCAGGCGCATCATCTTCCAGGTTTCTCGCTCACCGGCGGCGCTGGGTTCACAACCACTTTCACGCATGAGAAAACACATACTCACCGCTAGGCCAATCACCCCCAATGCACCAACGATGATCGGTAGCCGCAACGAGATGTGCGCCAGCACAATTGCCCCGCCTATGCCAATAAACGCCGCAGCGTGACTCACCTGAGAGCCACGCAGAAACGCTTCATTAGCACGCTCCACGCCAAGCCGTTCACTGAGCCATGCGGCGTAGGCGCCACTGATGAAAGTCCAACCGACGCCCCAGATCACCTGGGACAACAGAATGAACGCAAAGCTGGGGAACAACGCCAGCACAAGAAAACCAACCCCGATCATCCCATGACCAACGATGACGGAAAGCTTACGGCTTACCGCATCCGCCACCACGCCCGTGGGGATCTCGAAAAGAAATACCGAGGCTTCGAGCACGGTTCCGACCAGCACCATCTGCAATGGGTCGAGTCCTGCCACCTCCACCATAAACACCATGTTTACGGTAACCATGCAGGTCCAGCATATGGCGTAGAAGGCGCGCGCCCCGAGATAGAACCGATAACTATCCAAAAATTTTCCTCAAGGCTCAACCCGACGCCGTTAGCGGCTCAGTCGTTCCGGTCGAACTCCTGCTTCCCTGCGGCAGCGCTGAGAATGGTCACTTTGTCGAGATCCACGAGCACCGCCACGCCTTTCTTGTCCGGGTCGAATTTTCGTTCGATGGCATGCATTTCATGGTAAACACGATCCCGCTCAAGATCGGTGCCGGCAACACGACCTCGACCCGCAAACGTGTAATAGACCTGGCTCGAAATATCACCATAGATGAATACGATATCCGGACGTTCGGGCAACGTTTGCAAAAGTGCGCCCTTGGGATTTCGCACCCAGATGGCCAACTGGTCCCGTTCGTGTACATGAGTGCTTCCATAAAACGAGATGTGCGGTTTACCCTCGACGTCCACATACGCGGCCGTCAGGGTTTTCTCATCGTCGATAGCGTGGGCGAGCCTTCGCCGCACCTCCGTGTCGAGTTCAATCATGTTTGATCTCCTTTTCCCGGGCATAAACCCGATACGCTCGGGGCTGGAGTGCGAAGTCCAGCAGAAAGTGAGCGGCTATCTGTAACTGCACATCGTCTGCAAGGTTGGATACTGCGGCTATCTGGTCTGGTAACCCGGTCGGTTACGGCTGTGTTGGGTAAGTGTACTAGCTTTCGGGGAATACCCCACCGGCCGCTTCAACCATTTTTTTGACATCCTTCGACCGAAAGTGACCAACGGGTAGAGACTCCCGGATCATGCGGTGGCCGAGCTGCTGGCATACCCGGTTAGCGGGGGTGGGTACTCCGTGCAATCGGCCGAGTTGCACTATCTCTCCGTTAAGGTAGTCGCTTTCGATGTTGCCGGTGCCGCGGACAATGCTCTGCCAGGAAGAACCACCCGTCCTCGGCCGACCCGCAAGCTCCACCATCTGATAAACGTTTTTGTGCCGCGCTCGCACTTCTTCCGCGCTTGCACAGTCAATGTCTGCCGCGGCGTAACAGGCCAGGGTTTCCATCCGCAGCATGCGGGCAACATCCAGGCGTTCCGGCGGTATCTCCCGTAGATTATCCGGGTCGGGTACGTCTGGCTGGGTAGCAGCCTGCAGGCTGTTCCCCACGTTCATCAATAACTTGGCGTATTTCTTGCGCATGATGGCCGGATCGGGTTCCGCACTGAACCCCGCTCGACTCAAGCTCTCCGTCAGCTCAAATAACCTGTCGTCGGTGCCCCTGGGGAAACAGCCGGTATCCAGAATGGCACCCTTGCCTGCACCATGGGTGACTACCTCGCCAGGGACGAGGTGTACCGCGGGCAAATTCACCAACATTCCATATACGCGAGGAAAAAAACGCAGAGCCATGCGCTCGTTGGCGACACCGTTCTGGCAGGAAACCACCCCAATATCGCCGGGATTGGCCTCACTCAGGTCGTTGAGGGCACCGAGGGTGTGTTGGGATTTCATGGTGAACAACACCATATCCCCTGCCTGGAACTGGATCTCGCCCGGATGGGTCACCGTGGGAATCTGCAACTCGAACTCGCCATCCGGCGCCACGAATTTGAGCCCGTGGCTGATGAGGGCATCGCCATGCGCGCCGCGAGCAATCAGTTGTACGTCATAACCCTGCTGAAAAAGCCGCGCGCCGATGGTACCCCCGACACCCCCCGCCCCATAAATCACAAAACGCATATGTTTCTCACCTACTTTTCGCTCGCTGCGACGAGTTTCGATACCATGAACCGGTCCAGGGTATGAAGTTCCGAGGTGATTGTGCAATGTTGAG
>JAPUJX010000644.1 GCA_027295975.1 Gammaproteobacteria bacterium | reverse complement strand
CTACGCTCAGCCCCTCCGGGTTGCCCTCATTTCGCGAACTTGCCCCAAGAGGGTCAATTCGCTCCATTCGGCTTCGCTCGAGGTCGCACTTAGAGCTTACCCACCCGCAACGCTGACTGACTGCGATATTCGACGTTCATCAGATATCCCGCAGTCGAGCTCAGCCAAGCTGTTCCTGCAGGAACGCACGCACTTTCTCCCAGGCATCCTCGCTCTGCTTTTCCCGATAACGTTCCTTGCTCGGAAAGTTCTGGAACGCGTGCCCGGCTCCATCGTATCGATGGAAGGTATGCCGCACTCCCGCTTCCGCCAGGGCAGCGTGATAGTTAAAATAGAAAACCTGGCTTGCACCTTTGATCGCGGACGCGAGTACTTCGGACCAATACCGGTGTCTACCAGACGTTAACGCCCTTCTGTTGAAGCGCATTCCGTTGGAAAAGGGGTAAGGATGATTGAGGTAATCAAAGGGCCGTTGTGGGCGGCGCGCAATTGGTCCGCGGATGCAGGCCAGGGCAGCATACATGACGATGCCACTGCGGCTGAGCTGGGGTTTCGCGGCGGCACGGTGGCGGGCGATGTGCACATGAATCAGTTCCCACCGATATTGCTCCAGGTATTTGGTAATGAATGGTTTGAACGCGGCAATCTGTCGCTGAACTTCAAGAACGCCACTGTCGATTTAGAGAAGGTGCAGGTGTTTGTCGAGCCGTTAGCGCCTGGCCAGTTGCAGACGAAGGTTTGGATGGAACGCGAGGACGGCATGCTGGTGTGCACGGGTACCGCCGCGATTGGCGATCACAGCCAGTCGGAATTGCGGCGTAAAGATCTGCGGCCTTGTGATCCGGCGGATCTGCGCATTCTCAATCAACTGCATGCCGGTCTGTCGCTGGGTCAATATGACGTGTTTGCTAGTGCTGACAAGCAATTTCATCGTTACGACACGCAGGTTATCAGTGACCCCATGCCCTGGTACCGCGACGGCTCGCCCTGGGGAGATGTAGTGGCGGCTCCCTGCACAATCATAGAATTTCTGTGGGCGTATCCCATGCAGGGTTTGCGCCCCTACGTTGGCGAATCGGTTGGCTTGTTTGGTGCAATCGAAATCGGCTACACAAATGGACCGTTTCTATTGAACCGGCACTATCATCTGGAGAGCGAAGTAGTCTCTGTGGGACAAAGCCCCCAAACGGAGTTCGTCTGGTACGAGACTACCGCGCGGAACGAGGCTGGGGAGCTTGTTGCGACAATGCGCATGCAGTCTCGCTCGATGAAGGCATCCTCGCCAGCCTATCAAGGATAGCCGGATGGGACGAGGCGTACTCAGTTCGAATGAAAGTTCCGTTTGCGGATCGATACCAGGAGGAAATCGCATGAGCCCTACTTGCCTGAACGCTGACTGACTGCGATATTCGAGGTTCATCAGCCAAGCTGTTCCTGCATGAACGCGAGCACCTTCTCCCAGGCATCCTCGCTCTGTTTTTCCCGATAATGTTCCTTGCTCGGAAAGTTCTGGAACGCGTGTCCGGCTCCATCGTACCGATGGAAGGTATGCCGCACTCCCGCTTCCGCCAAGGCAGCGTGATAGTCGTCCACGTCTTCCGGGGTCGGATTGCGATCGTCGTTGCCAAACAAGCCGATGACCGGACAGCGGATGTTGCCAGCCATTTCGATGGGTGCGGTGTCACCTTCGCCCATCACGAGTTTGATCCGCCCGCCGTAGAAAATTGCGCAGGCTTTCAGGCCAGGTATGTGGCAAGCGGCAATCCAGGCGACCCGCCCTCCCCAACAGTGCCCGGCCACACCGATGCGCTCGCTGTCGACGTCGGCTTTTCGCGCCAGCACCTTGTGAGCCGCCAGCATGTCGGCCGCCATCCAATCGTCGCGGCTTTCGTCGCGCTTCACCTCTATGGCAACATCCTTCGGCCACCAGTGAAAGATGAACGGCACCGCAACGACGTAACCGTTCGCCGCAAAACGTTCGGCCGTACGCAGGGTGAAAGTGTCGTTCTCGATTCCGGAGTGGCCCACGGGGATGTGTTGCGCGAGGATGATTCCCGGATGGACACCGCTCCGCTCGGGCTGGAAGAAAAAAACCTCCATGGAACTACCGAGCACGTCCACGGTTTCTACGCTATACATGGTTTGATCTCATCGGGTCTTGCACAAATCACTTTATCAGGTTCAACGAATATTGCTGGCACCGTTGGCCCTTCCCATGCATCCTCAAGCCTCATTCCTGACGAAGCAAACCTGACGAAGCAAATCGACAGCCAGCGGCAATTCGAGGCAACATGAAATTTGGACTATTCGTTTACTGCACTATAGGACGCCGGGCGGAACTCGAGGCCGGCATGGCGGGGTGCAGCCCCGAACTGTATCACCGCATGCTCGCCGAACTCGGCGACCTGGTCACCTTCGCCGACGAAGCCGGCTATTACGCGTTTGGTCACCCGGAGCACCACCTGCAGATCGAGGGGTTTGAGATATCAAACGATCCCTGCCTGATGGCGATGTGGCTGGGTCGACATACGAAACGGATGCGGATACTGACGTGCGGCTTCGTTTCAACCGTCAACAATCCGCTCATGACGGCAGAGAAAATCACTACGTTGGACCATATGCTGGAAGGCCGGTTCGGCGTCGGCCTGGTGCGCGGTTATCAGGCAAGGTGGGTGGAAAACTACAAAATAAAACCCGAATTGGTCGCGGTGGGTCCCTGGAACGCCAACAGCGAAGACGATGCGACAAACCGGGAGTATTTTGCCGAGTTCGTCGACATCGTCGTCAAAGCGCTCAAATCGGAAACCTTCTCTTACGACGGCAAATACTGGCAGTTTCCGCCACGCGACTTCGTCAACCCCCATGAACATCCCGTTTATGTCAACTATGGCAGCGGCGTAGACGGCGACATGCGGGTATCGAAGGTGGGTATCGCGCCCAAGTCTTATCAGCGGGAGATTCCTCTGTACGGCGGATTTTCGGCGAGCTTGAGGACCGCTAAGTTCTGGGCCAAATATCGCGGCCGGCCCATCGTGCTGGCCGGGGACACCGATTTCCTGCGGTTGTTGTGGAAAGAGTGGACCGAAGAAGCGAAATTACACGGCCACGACGTCAAGCCGGGCGACCAGGCATGTTGGGGTGGCATCACCATATGCGCGGAAACCGACGCGAAGGCGCAAAAACTTTTCGAAGACATGCAGTGGTTCTGGAAAACCTGGGCAACCCCCTTCGGTCAGCATATGCCGGAAGTCCTTGTCGGCTCACCCGACACCCTCAACAAACGAATCGACACCGTGTCGAAAGCCGTACCTATCGACGAGGCATA
>JAPUJX010000643.1 GCA_027295975.1 Gammaproteobacteria bacterium | reverse complement strand
TTGCGATCCAGTTCTCGATGCCACCGGCAAGCACGGTACCTGTCGCGTCTGCGCGACCGCGAGCGCGGCGAATCTCGACGACGAACCTGGCGATGATTCCCGCGGCTACCATCCAGAACACCAATGTCCAGAACGACGTCTGGAACTGATAAGCCAGATAGCCCATTGCGATACCCGCGATCAACAACGGCCCCAGTCGATCACGGGCGTCGCTTGAGTGAAACGCCTGTCCGCCGCGTTCAAGGACTCGCTTCGCGTACGTTTTGGGAGCCATCAAGGTAGCGCGAACGGGTCCGGGCAGACCGTAGATCTTGTGCAGATAGCGAACTTCGAGTTTTGGTGGACCTTGGCTGCAATCAGGCTCGGGAAGGTCGCGAGGCCGAAAAACAAGTACCACAACGGCCAGCAGACCGCCGCCGATCAGAAAGCTGAGCACAACCTGCCAGAGAGTAGAAGTAACCGTGTCTGTGAGAATCAGAGCGGTTATCAAAGTGGCAGTGCTACCCAGCCAGGCAAGCACCAACCACGGCCCGACGCGACCGAAAATACGGTCGAGGTTACGCAACAGGATGAAGCCTACCGGGATCATGAGTAACGTGAGCACGCTGGAAGTGATGAGCCCGCCAATCACAATGGTAGCAAACGGTGGCCAGATCTCGTTCTCGCGGCCAGTGACGATTGCCAGCGGCCACAGACCGGCGATGGTTGTCGCCGTTGTCATCATCACGGGCCGGGTACGCTCGCGCACGGCGGCGAGTGCCGCCGAACCCGAACTCCAACCAGCGCCGCGTACCAGTTGTTGCATTCGATCGACCAGTAAAATCCCCGGGTTTACGGTCAAACCGATCAGCGCCATTGCCCCCAACATCGCCATCGGGCCAAGTGGCATGCCGGCAAAAGCCAGTGCCCAGGTGGCCCCGAGCAGGGTAAGCGGAAGTGAGATGAGCACCAGTACCGGAAGGGTGAGCGATTCGAAGGTCATCGCAAGGACCAGGAACAGCAACAATATGGCGGGCAATAGAACCTGTTGAAGTTGGCTGGTGGTCTCGTCCGCATCGACGGTTTCGACGGTATAGCCTCGGGGTCGTGGTACCGATCGCACGGCGCCCAGGATTTGCTCCTCGACCGCGAGACGGCCGGGTCCGGTGCCCGGGACACCGTCCGACAGTCGATAGAATACTTTGATCTCCCGACGACCATTGTGATGGACGATGGTTGGCGGTGCAGGCATTCGACGCATGGATGCCAGGGCTGCTACAGGCACGACGCCCACGTCGGTTTGTATGCGCAAGCGGCGCAGATCCCGGCTCCCACCGCTGTCGTTACGCGCGCCGGTACGCTCAATCACCAGAGGCAGTTCCCGGCCGTTAGGTAACACAAACCCGGTCTGCAACCGTTGCCCTTCGCGCCCCGCGATCCTCAGGAAGGGAAGTATCTGATCGAAGGTCAACCCGAAAGCTTCGAAAGCACGTTGGTTGGGCTCGACCCAGATCTCGTTCAACCCGGGTTGTGACGACATCCAGGCTTTGGCTACTTCAGGCATCGATTGCAGTTGGGCACTAACGCTCTTGGCTAACGTCTGCAGTTGGGCGCTTTCGGGCCCGGACAGAACAATTTCCGCAGGTCCTGCCTCAAACGGCCCACCGCCACCACTGTTGCCGCCTTTGCCACCATCCATCTCATCTTCACCGGGACGCAGGATTTCAAGGCCGTCGACCTTTTTGCCCGCTTGTCGCACGGCGTTGCGAACATCTTGAGATCGAAATCCGGCGGGTCGATCGTCTTTGAGATGTACCGTGAGTGAGCCGCCGTCCTCACGGGCCAGTGCTTCGACCATGCGCACGCCTTCGAGGTTGAGAACTGCTTGTTCCAACCGGCCGAGCGCAGTACTGGTGGCCTCGACTCCCCTCTGACCGGAAGGGAAACGCACAGAAAGCTGCACGATGTCGCCGTCAGGCGGCTCCTGAGATGAGGTATTCACCATGACCCAGGGCAAGGCGATCATGGCGGTAATCAGCACCGCAAAAACCGTACCGGAAATCCAGGCTGGTGGATGTCTGAGCGCCTTGGCGACGATGCCACCGAAAAGCAGCCGTGCCCGGTCGGGTGGTGCCAGGTCACCCCGTAGAACCCGCCGCTCGTGAGCTTCGGCAAGTTTGCGCAAGGCAGCTGGTGCGGCGAGCCGATGTGCGAGCAGAGGTACCAGGCCAACGGCCACGAGTAACGATGCACCCAGCGGTAACAATACCGATAACGTAACTACTCTGACGAGGGCGGTTATTTGTTCGTTGTTGAACTCGACCATCGTCATAGGTAGGAACACGACAGCCGTTGTGGCGCTGGCCGCGATGATGGCTCGCACGGTTCGCCGCAAACCTTCGCGAACTGCTTTTTCTATGTCGGCGCCCTGCTCGAGTTGACGTTGTACGGCCTCATAGACAACAACGCTATTGTCCACAACGAGTCCGATGGCGACGAACATTCCGAAAAGTGTGATCAGGTTGAACGATTGGCCAACGATAAAAAGTAATGACAGGGACGCCAACAGGCTGATGGGTACTGCAATACCAACAACAGCGACTGCCCGCCATTGGCGAAGAAACAGGAAGAGCACCAGCAATGCGATGACAAATCCGGACGCGCCGAGTTTGGCAAGACGTGATATCTGGTCTTCCACCATCTTGGCTGCATCGAAACCGATCACGAGGTCCAGGCCGAGTGGCTTGAGTTCCTCGCGAACGTCTTCGAGTCGGTTCCTGAGATCGGAACCGAGTCGTACTAAATTGGCTCCCTGCTCCTGGAAAAGTATCAAACCTACGGCTGGTTTCCCGTTGACCCGGAAACGTGACGTTTCGCGAGCATTACCGTAAGTCAATTCACTGACGTGTCTCAACCGCACCGCTTGACCGAATTGGACACGAGCCTCACCCAACGAAGTCAAACCATCGGGCCTGCCATCGAGGACGACCGATGTGCGCCCGCTTTCGTTTTCCAACGCGCCAACGAACTCAAGGTGACCCACGTTACGCCGTACCGCCTGGCTGATGGCATCGGTAGTCACACCGAGTGCGGCTGCGCGGTCCGGGTCAATCGTGACCGTAACCTGACGCGGTGCACCCCCATTCACGAGTGCCTGGCTGATGCCGGTTACCGCCGCAAAACGCGGGGCAATCCGTTCCTCCACGAGATCGTGAAGGGCGTTCAAGTCATCGTCGTCTCCACCGACCACCTGAATCATCATCACGAAACTCGACATCACCGAGGTGTCCGAAGAGGTCACGTTGATCGAAGTTCCGCGCGGTTGTTCCCGCTGCAGGGAAGTGGCCAAACGCTGCAGCTCGAGTTCGCGAATTTTGATGTCGGCGCCCGATTCGAAACGCACCTGAAAACGCCCGGAGGTTCCGCGAATCTCACCCCACGTCTCAGATACGTGGGGCAATGTCGAGGTTTTTGCTTGCAGAGGTAAAAGTATCTCGCGTTCAATCACCTCGGGTTCGCTGCCGGGTCGAGTAAAGTTTACGGTCAGGCGATCCCCGGACAAGGCAGGGAAAAGT
>JAPUJX010000642.1 GCA_027295975.1 Gammaproteobacteria bacterium | reverse complement strand
ACATGGTGGTGTACCGTGCCGTAGGTTCCGTTTTTATGGGTGCGGAACTGCCGATGATCCTCCCTGCGATTGCTTGCCCTTTCCGTGGTTCTACATCGTAGTGCCGCACCCACCTTTAGCAGCACCCCACACTAAGCCATTCCTATTTGGCGCTAACTACTCTGCAGGCGTATGGAGATATGTATGGTTACAGGATATGGGTTTAGGGTATGTGGGAGATTGGCTGGAGGGAGGGTGAGCGATGGCGGATCTAACCGACGAAGAGAAGCGAAAGATCGATGAGGTCGACGAAGACGAGCTCCGCGCCGAAGTATTGAAAGGAAGAGACTCGAGGTATCAGCGAGAGAAATACGACTACGCCGCGGCGCGGGTCGATAGGCTCAATCGCGAAACCCAAAGCAAGCACAACCAGACCACGACGAGCATAGGTAAATCGAACTATTGGATAGCGCTCGGCGCATTCGTGGTTGCCATTCTCGGTTTGGTTTACGTCGTCTGGTTCAGCAGTTAACCGGCTCGAACAGATCGCTAAAAGGCCGTCACGATGAAAATGAAGGTAGCCATCATCAATAAGGAAACCAAGGAGGTCGTAGGCATCTACGACCTCCGTAGAAGGCGGGCTCAACTATACCGACGAAGGAAAGATTACTATTATCGTGCTTGGAAGATTGCGGTAGCTGACGGTGATGTTGACGCAGACGAGCGAGACAAATACACGTTTAGCATCCAACAGGAAACTTGATCAATGGTAATGAGAAACCGAAGCCACGTGGAGCGATAACGCTGATTCGGATGGGTGCTCAAAGGAGGGTCGCCTAGGATGGGTATTCCCGGAAAAATAGATCAGTGGTTGGTCAAGCGCCTGTTGGCGGTTGTCGGGAATCCCCCGGTCAGTGTTGAGCTCGCTGACGGCAGCAAGGTGCTGGCTGAAGGTACTAAAGAACCCGAGGTCAGACTTCAGCTGCATGATCGAAAGGCTCTCTATGCGTTGCTGCACAGACCCACACTGACATTTGGAGAACTGTTCAGCGAGGGTCGACTCAGCGTGGATGGTGATATAGCGCGCGCGTTGGACGTGATCTACAGCGGCGTGCTGAGTTCAGAACGTGAATCCGGGACAACCCGTCGCTTGACCAGACAGCTGTTCCAGAAACGACCGGAACAAAACACCGTGAACCGGTCCAGGGAGAACATCCACACACACTATGATCTGGGTAATGAGTTTTACGAGCTGTGGCTGGACAAAGATTATACCCAGTACACGTGTGCCTACTATGCAACCCCAGAGGCGACTCTGGAGGAAGCGCAAGCGGCCAAACTCGAACTGGTGTGCCGCAAGCTAGCGTTGCAGCCCGGCGAGATTGTGGTTGAAGCAGGCGGTGGCTGGGGGGGACTCGCGCGCTATCTGGCGCGTAACTATGGCGTGAGGGTCCGTTCTTACAATATCTCCAAAGAGCAGGTGGCGTATTCGAGGCAGCGGGCGGAAGCGGAAGGGCTTGGTAATGCCATCGAGTATGTGGAAGACGATTACCGCAAGATCACCGGTACATACGATGCGTTTGTCTCGGTGGGCATGCTCGAACACGTCGGGTTCGACAGTTACCGTACCATGGGGGCAACCATTGACCGTTGCCTGAAAGACAACGGGCGGGGACTCGTTCACTCGATCGGGCAGAACATTCCCCGCCCCATGAACGAATGGATCTCGTCATATATCTTTCCCGGCGCCTATCCACCCACCCTGCGACAGATGATGGACATCTTTGAACCGATCGGATTTTCGGTTGTTGATGTGGAAAACCTGCGTCCTCACTATGCGCAGACATTGAAACACTGGCGAGAGCGCTTCGAGGCAAACTCGGACAAAGTCCAGGACCTGTTTGACGAACGTTTTGTGCGGGCCTGGAGGCTTTATCTTTCCGGATCTGTCTCTGCGTTCACTACCGGTCAGCTGCAACTATTCCAGGTGTTGTTCCAGCGACCCGGCAGCACCGCGCTACCCATTACACGAGAGCGTCTGTTCGCAAATGGCTGAGACGTTGTCCGAACACGAGGTCATCATCGTCGGCGGCGGTCCGGCTGGCGCGACGGCTGCCTGGGAGCTTGTGAAAAATGGCGTGGACTGTCTCATTCTCGATCGGGAAGCGTTTCCTCGGGAGAAGCTGTGCGCGGGCTGGATTACCCCTGAGGTGGTCAGAGATCTTGAATTTGTGCCTGAAGACTATCCGTATCGCTTTCTGACCTTCGATGTCCTCAACATCTCCATCAAGGGGCTGAAACTGCCGTTTCGAGCACCGCAGCATTCCATCCGTCGGTTCGAATTCGATCGCTGGCTGGTAGAGCGTTCCGGGGCGCCGGTTACGATACACAACGTGCGCCACGTGGTTGCCGACGAAAATGGATTTATCATTGACGATAAGTTTCGCTGTCGCTACCTGATTGGTGCGGGTGGCACGCGCTGTCCGGTGTATCGGGATCTGTTCCGGTCGTTGCAGCCAAGGGCTAAGGAGCTTCAGGTGGTGACGCAGGAGTTGGAATATCCCTGCCAGTACGAGGACGGTAATTGTTATCTGTGGTTTTTTACCGATGGGCTGCCGGGTTATGGTTGGTATGTACCCAAAGCCGACGGTTATGTGAATGTTGGTGTTGGCGGTGTGGCGAACAAACTCCGGCGTAAAGGTGACGACATCAAGCGGCACTGGCAGGCTCTGATCGATCGGCTGATCAAAACTGGTCTGATCAATGTTCCGCCGGGACAGCCCGGCGGATACAGTTATTTTCTAAGAGCAAAAGCCGATATCACCCACCAGGGCAATGCTTATCTGATTGGAGATGCCACGGGCCTGGCGACTAGAGACATGTGTGAAGGCATCGGGCCAGCGGTTCAAAGCGGGCTTATGGCGGCGCGTGCCATCCATCATAAAACGACATTCGATCTGGCGCAGGTGGACGCACACACACTGGGACCAAAGATTGTGTACCGGGCGCTGGATTATGCTTTTACGGGGAATCGAGCCTAATCCAGCGTGGTTTTTTCTATCCCACAGCGGGTGCAGCGTCAAAGCGCTCATGTCTGGTTCTGGCCGTTCGCGTCGATTTGCTTTCTAAATCGAGCGTCAGCTATGCGAACCGGAGCCTGTGCTCGGTTGTGTCGGCGGGACCTCGCTCATTCAGCGGCCCTTGAATACCGGCGTGCGCTTCTCGTGGAACGATGCGCGGCCCTCCGACGCGTCTTCGGTGCCGCGCGTGCGCAACGAGGACTCCAGCTCATGGGCGAGAGATTCGCGAAGGCCGTGTGCAGAAGAGAACTCCACCGCGTCCTTGAACGCACTCACCGCGATCGTCGGCAGCCCCGCCAGCATGTCCACGTACTCGGCGGCGCGTTCATCGAACTCGTCGAGCGGCCAAACCCGATTCGCCCAACCCCAGGCGAGCGCTTCATCGGCAAGCAGATGACGGCCCGTCAGCAGGAGCTCAAGCGCACGGCCGAGACCTATGATGCGTGGG
>JAPUJX010000641.1 GCA_027295975.1 Gammaproteobacteria bacterium | reverse complement strand
GGATCAACGGCGGGCGGACCCTCAGCCAGGGTAATGAGGGCCGCGGCGGCTGGAACGACGGCTTCCGGTGTCGAGTTCCGCTAGTTCGACACCGAGCGTTTACGCCCGGGCGCACGTTGTCCGCCAATGACCGGACCCCAGTCGGCCATGAGAGCGCTGCGCAGATTGCTGATGGTTTCGTATCCGAGGCGGATGGCGAGTGCTTGTTCGGACTGGCGCAGGGTGGCAAGGGCAGAGTTGATGAGCTGGGAGCCGCGCTCACTGAACACGATACGATTGGCCCGTCGATCGCTCGGATCTGGAATCTGTGTCACGAGATCGTCTCGCTCCAACTCGTTGATTTGTTGCTGGATTGCCTGGCGGCTGACGCCCAACACGCGAGCGAGTTCGGCGGCGCGAGTAATTCCGTTCGAGACGTTGATCAGAATCATCGTCTGGGTGCGCGTACGCGGCAGATAGCCGGCCTGCTGGAGGCCATTCTGTAAACTTTCGTCCATCCAGTAGTAGGCGCGTAACAACCCGCGCATGAGAATTTCCGGGGGGTTATCTTCCATATGGGGCTCTTTATTTGCGTTATGGTATTGACTGCATTGGTGTTCGGTTATTGTTTCCCAAAGGCCGGTGGCAGGCAACCGAAACTAATAAAGAAAGTAGCGCGCCGAGGCGGTGCTCTGAGGAGAAGAAAATGGAGTTTTACGATGTGGCGCGAACGACTTTTGCCGCGCGCGAGTTCGTTGATGAACCGGTGACCGACGAAGTGTTGCGAAAGATCCTGGAAAATGCCCGTTTTGCGCCCAGCGGAGGCAACCGCCAGGGGTGGAAGGTATTGGTGATTCGCGAACAGGAGACCAGAGACGCACTGGTACCGATGATAATGCCAACGTTTCAACGTTACATCGCCCAGGTGCAGGCGGGGGAATCGCCGTGGAATACCATCGACGAGACCAACTTGAGGGAAGCCGAGATCGCCGCCACCGAAGTACCGGAGGGGTTCGTCCGGGCGCTCGTTAGCGCACCGGTCGTGTTACTGGTTCTGGTTGATCTGTCCGTGGTGGCGTCCTTCGATGTCGATCTCGAACGGGTGGGTCTGATCTCGGGTGCCTCGGTATATCCGTTTGTGTGGAACATATTGTTGTCCGCGCGCAATGAGGGTTACGGCGGTACGTTGACTACTTTCCTGTGTGCACGGGAACCGGCCGTCCAGAAACTCCTGGGAATACCCGCCCACATGGCGGTGGCGGCGATGGTGCCTCTGGGGAAACCGGTAAAACAACTCACCCGGCTCAAGCGAAAGCCCGTTGACGAGTTCGCCATGTTGGAACGCTGGGGGGGCGCGCTGCTCGGTTAGTTTCCATTGGGTATTGTTCATGTCGGCTGGAGTGCTCTCGAGCAAAAGAGAATACCCATTGCATTGCCTGCTGTGCTTGCTAGTCTGATTCGATAACAAAAAGAGGTGGGGAAGACATGAGTGACGACGCCGTGGGCACGTCCGCGACCGGTGGCGAGGCCGGTCAGGAAGACGAGATAGGTGGACGTTACGCTAAATACGTCCTCGGTGTTCTCATCATCGTCTACATTTTCAACTTTATCGACCGGCAGATTCTGTCGATTCTCGCGGAAGAGATAAAGGCGGACCTCGGCATATCGGATGCCGATATCGGCTTCCTGTACGGTACGGCATTTGCCGTTTTTTATGCGGTATTCGGGATTCCTCTCGGTCGCATGGCGGATGTCTGGGTGCGGAAAAATCTCATTTCGGTGGGTTTGGGTTTCTGGAGCCTGATGACGGCGTTGTCGGGCACGGCTCGTAGTTTCGGTGCGTTGGCGACCTTTCGTTTTGGCGTGGGGGTGGGTGAAGCAAGTGCGACGCCATCGGCATTTTCCATGCTGTCGGACTACTTTCCGCCCCGCTTGCGGGCAACGGCCCTCGCCGTCTACTCCAGCGGCATATACATAGGCGCGGGTATCGGTCTCTTTCTCGGTGGCGTGATCGTCGATAGTTGGAACTCGGCTTATCCGGATCCCGTTAATGCGCCTTTCGGTTTGAAGGCGTGGCAGGCCGCTTTTTTTGCGGTAGGTATTCCAGGCTTGCTCATGAGTTTGTGGGTCTGGACGTTACGTGAACCGGTGCGTGGTCAAAGTGAAGGTCTGATAACGGAACCCCACCCCCATCCGTTCAAGGAGACCTTACGTACTTTGTTCTCGGTGCTGCCGCCGTTTACGCTTTTCTCCCTGGTGATATCGGGCGGCGTTCGAGCCGGTCTGATGAACCTCGTGGCGGCAGCCATCGTTTTAGCCGTGTGTTACGGCGTGAACTGGTTCACCGACTCGCCGATCCAGTGGATAGCCCTCGGAATTGGCGTTTATGCGGCGATCTCCTGGGTGCACGGTCTGAAACTCTCCGATCCCGGCACCTACGGCATGATGTTTCGCTCCAAGGCATTCGTTTACGGAACCATCGGTTTTCCGAGCATCTCCTTCGTCACCTATGGGCTCGGTTTCTGGAGCCCGCCTTTCATGTTGCGGGCGCACGGTGTCGAGCTTACCGAGGCGGGTCTGGTGTTGGGGGTAGGAGCGGCGATCGGGGGTTGGGCGGGCATTACCCTTGGCGGCTGGCTGTCGGATAAATATAGAGATCGCACGGTAAATGCACGGATTTACGTTGGCTTGGCGGTACCCATCCTGGCAACACCTTTTGCCCTTGGGTTTCTGCTAGCGGAGAACGCCTGGGTGGCATATGCGTGCAGCTTTGGATTCAGCATATTTTCGCCCATGTGGATCGGCGCCGCTGCGAGTACCGTTAACGATCTTGTCATGCCGCGGATGAGGGCGTTGGCGTCCGCTTATTACATTCTCATGAATACGTTCATCGGCCTGGCACTCGGCCCCTCTCTGATAGGGCAGGTCAGCGACATATACATTAAACAGGGAATGAACGACGGGGATGCATTGCGTTACGCCATTATGTGGGGCCTGCTCATGTTCGTTTTCAGCCTTGTGTTTCTGGTGCTCACGCTCAAATACCTTGGGCCGGATGAGGCATCGCGGCTGGATCGTGCCAGAGCTTTAGGAGAACCGGAGGCAATAGTAGCTGGTTGAGCCCCTTTTATTCCCTGGATTCGCCTTGGGAGAAGATACGATGAGTTGGAGAGTTGGCATTTTCAATGACGATTGAACTGTCAGGCAGTAGTGCCATCGTGGGGTTGGGCGAAACGGATTACCTGCGCGGAACGGACCAGGGCGTGCTGGAACTGGTTCTGGATGCCTCCATGGCGGCGATTACCGATGCAGGGCTTCACCCGGAAGATATCGACGGGATCATCCCGCCCGGTGGCTATGTTACCAGCGAGGAGATCGCCGCAAATCTGGTGATTCCCGATCTACGTTATTCCGCGAGCGTGCAGATGGGTGGTGCAAGCCCAACGGCCGCGTTGCAGTCGGCGACCATGGCCATCGCGACGGGTGTTGCAACGAATGTGCTCGTCACTTTTGGCTGGAATGGCTATTCGGCTTTTCGGCGCCAGAAAGGCAACGAACATCAACCGAGGCGACGCGGACAGGAAACGCCCTTCATCGACATCAGTCGCCACTATTATGCCCCGTTGGGTGTGCGTGCCGCGGCCCAGTGGTATAGCTTCTATTTGCGGCGTTATGTCGATCTCTACGACGTGCAACCCGAAGATGCCGCAAACGTCGCACTCGCCTGCCGTCGCCACGCGCACCTGAACGACAAGGCGCAGATGGGTGGCCGCGAGATGACCCTGGAGGATTACCTTGCGTCGCCTCCCATCGCAGATCCGTTGCGCAAATTCGATTGTTGCCTGGAAACCGATTGCGCAAACGCCGTCGTTCTGACGTCTGCCGAACGGGCGCGGGATTTACCTCACCAACCGGTTCTCTGGCTCGGTGGCGCCGAGGGTCACCCGTTTCCCGCCGACGACATCACCAACCGTCTCGACATACTGAAGCTCGGTATCGACACCGCCGCGCCCCGCGCCTTTTCGATGGCGGGGGTTTCCCCGCGGGACATGGACGTTCTCGAAATTTATGACTGCTTCACCTATGTCGTAATGATGCAGCTCGAGGCCCTGGGAATGTGTGAACCGGGCGGGGCAAAAGAATTCGTGGCGGATGGCAACATCGAACTTGGTGGGCGTTACCCCCTGAATACTCACGGTGGATTGCTCTCTCAGGGACATTGTTGGGGGCTGAATCACATCGTCGAGGCGACTCGTCAGCTTCGCCATGAAGCAGGCCCCGCGCAGGTGCCCGGTGCCGAACTTGCTGCGGTCACCGGTTACGGAGACCTCGGGGACGGAAGCGTGGCGGTGTTGGGCCGTGACCGATAGGAAAAAAGCGAGGGGAACAGATGACTGACGGAGCCACGGTGCGGCGTTACGTACCCCGCACTACCGGGTTACATCGCGATTTCTACCTGCATACCCTCGCCGGGGGTTTACATCTGCAAGCGTGCGAAGATTGTGGCGAGCGGCAACATCCACCGCGTTATTACTGTCGTGCGTGTCGATCCAAAGCGCTCAGTTTCAAAGCGGCCACCGGCACCGGAACGATTTATTCGTTTACCGTATCCCACTTCACCCACGATCCGGGTTGGGCCGCAGCCGCGCCCTTCGGCACCGTGGTTGTGGAGACGGACGAAGGTCCGCGCATAGTCGCATCCTGGCTCGGTGCCAACGACGATATCCGGATTGGGACGCGGGTTCGGATAGTCATCGAGCCGGTCAACGAGGCGTTTGGCATGCTTCAAGCCGAAGCATTGTAAGCGCCCACTGCGTTGAGACACCCGCCGCTCAGGGCACTCCATGCGGTGGCGCCACTCAACGGTGCGAGAGATACGGACGTAACGTCGTATCCACATGCCGCGCGATCCAGTCACGTGCGGTTCCCTTGCGGTAGATGGCCCAGTTGAGCAGTGATCCCTGCGGGCTGGATGAAACGAGAACCAGACATGTTGGATCGCGCCGGGAAAAGGGGGAACGCATGAAACGGATTCGCTATTCGGTGGCCACGAGCCTCGACGGGTACATCGCCGGCCCAAACGGCGAGTACGACTGGATCTTGATGGATCCGGACATCGACTTCGCTAAGATCTACGAACGGTTCGACACCCTCCTCATGGGTAGGAAGTCTTATGAAGTCACCCACGCGCAGGGTGGCGGCGCGATGTTCGGCATGGACACTTACATCTTCTCGCGCACATTGCGCCAGACGGACTGTCCCGACGTCACCGTCGTGTCGGAACACCCCGAGGAAACGTTGGCCGCCATCAAGGAGAAACCGGGCAAGGACATCTGGTTGTTCGGTGGGGGATCGCTGTTCCGTAGTCTGCTCGAGTTCGGGGTCGTGGATTCCGTCGAGGTCGCGATCATCCCGATTCTCCTGGGCGGCGGGGTCCCCCTGCTGCCCGAGTTGGAAAAGCGGACCGAACTCAAGCTCGCGAGGCACGAGGTTTACCAGAAGACCGGCACGGTAATGCTCGAGTATGCGCTGATTTGACGTATATGCAGGGAAGTCTCGCGTCTTTCGCCAAACCGATAATAAGGGGTCGTGGAAAGCCGCCAGGGCGTCCGTCAAGGTCGCCAGGGTGTTCGCCGGGCGGCCGGGATACTTGAACAATTGAGCCAAACCCCGGTTAATGGGCGGTTTTTTCCGAAACACTTTCTTTTGAAAGTGAACCGAGGACCTTCGGCCATGACGGAATCGAGCGATTCAACAACAACAAAACTCGACCTGGGATTCGACCCGGACGAACTGCGCGCGAAATATCGAGCGGAACGGGACAAGCGCCTGCGCGATGACGGCAACGAACAATACGTTCAGGTCAACGGCAAGTTTGCCCATTTTGTCGACGATCCCTACGTAGAACCCGGCTTCAGTCGAGAGCCGTTGACGGACGAGGTGGAGGTGGTTGTCATTGGCGGTGGTTTTGGCGGCCTGCTGGCCGCTGCCAGGCTTCGCGAAGCGGGGGTGAAGGATGTTCGTCTCATCGAGAAAGGGGGCGACTTTGGCGGTACCTGGTACTGGAACCGCTACCCGGGTGCGCAGTGTGATATCGAATCCTACATATACCTTCCGCTGCTGGAAGAACTCGGCTACCTGCCCAGGGAAAAATACAGCTTTGCGCCGGAAATTCTCAACCACAGCCGGGCAATCGGCGAAAAATACGACCTCTATGAGAAAGCGTGTTTTCAAACCGAAGTCACCGGGATGCGTTGGGATGAAGAGTCGCTTCGGTGGGAAATTTCCACCAATCGCGGAGATCGGATGAAGGCGCGTTTCGTGTGCATGTCGAACGGTCCGCTGAACCGTCCCAAGCTGCCGGCCATTGAAGGTATCGAATCCTTCGAGGGGCACATATTCCATACCAGCCGTTGGGACTATGCTTATACGGGAGGAGATTGCACCGGCAACCTGACCGGCCTCGAAGGTAAACGGGTAGGGATCATCGGCACCGGCGCCACGGCCGTGCAGTGTGTACCGCATCTGGCGCAAAGTGCCGAACAACTGTACGTGTTTCAGCGCACGCCTTCTTCCATCGATGTGCGCGGCAACAAACCCACCGATAGCGCCTGGGCAGAATCACTGGAGTCGGGTTGGCAGGATCATCGAATGCAGAACTTCAACACCCTGGTTTCCGGAGGCATTACGGAGGAGGATCTGGTGAACGATGGCTGGACCGACATCATCGGCAATCTCATCACGATTGCCAGGTCTCGCCCCAAAGGTGAAAGCCTCACCATGGAAGAGATGGGAGCCAGGATGGAACTGGCCGATTTTCAGAAGATGGAACAGATCCGATCGCGGGTGGACGACCTTGTCGAAAACCCAGCCACGGCGGAAGCGCTGAAACCCTACTACCGCCAGTTCTGCAAACGCCCGTGTTTTCACGATGACTATTTGCCTTCCTTCAACCGGCCTAACGTGAAGCTGGTGGACACCCAGGGACGCGGCGTGGAGAGTATCACCGAGAAGGGCGTGGTGGTTGATGGCGAAGAGTATGAAATCGATTGCCTCATTCTCGCCACCGGTTTTGAGGTAGGGACATCGTATAACCGACGCGCCGGTTACGAGATCATCGGTCGTGAAGGGCAGACGTTGTCAGATAAGTGGGCGAACGGTATGCGAACGTTCCACGGGTTTCAGAGCAACGGCTTTCCGAATTGTTATTTCATGGGTGTTACCCAGGGAGGTTTTACCGCCAACTTCCCGCATTTACTGAACGAACAGAGCGTCCACATCGCCTACATGGTCAGCCACGGTTTGAACAACAACGTGCACATCATGGAAGCGACCAGAGAAGCGGAAGACCAGTGGGTCGATACCATCAAACAGATGGCAATCTTCAGCAAAAGCTTCCTGGAAAATTGTACGCCGGGCTATTACAACAACGAAGGCAAACCCGGGCAGGGTAACTCGCTCATAGGCGGCCAGTACGGCGGAGGCCCCGTGGCGTTTTTCAAGATTCTGCGGGACTGGCGGGAAGAAGGCAGCCTTCAGGGGCTCAACTTCGAGTGATTGGAAACTTGTCCTGAAACGCTTACACATCGTTGATGGAACATACGAACTCTTCCGTGCTCACTATTCGCAGCGACCCGGCAAAATTGCACCCGATGGACAAGACGTAAAAGCTACCGCGGGGGTCATGAGTTCGATGTTGGGGTTGATTGCCGACCCGGCCGAAGAGGTGACCCATATAGCGGTTGCCTTCGACAATCCCATCGAGTCGTTTCGCAACAATCTGTTTGGCGGTTATAAAACCGGCGAAGGCATGGCCGAAACGCTCGTCGCTCAGATGGATCTTGTGGAGGAGGCGGTGGCCGCCCTCGGCATTGTGGTCTGGTCGATGGCTGAATTCGAGGCGGACGATGCGCTGGCAACCGCGGCGTTGCTGTTCAGGGAAGATGTGGAGCAGATACGCATCATGTCCCCCGACAAGGATTTTGGTCAGTGTGTCACCGGTACCCGGGTGGTCCAGGTTGACCGCATGCGCCAACGTGTCATCGACGAAAATGGTGTTCGGGAGCGTAACGGAGTCGACCCCGCGAGCATTCCGGATTGGCTCGCTCTGGTGGGGGACACGGCGGACGGTATCCCGGGCGTGCCTGGCTTTGGAGCAAAATCCGCGGCCGTATTGCTCGATTGTTATGGAACGGTGGAGAAAATTCCGGACGATCCCGACCTCTGGAAAGTGAAGGTGCGCGGCGCCCCACGCCTGGCGGCAACGCTCAGTCGTCTCCGCGAGGAAGTTGTTCTGTATAAGAAACTGGCTACGCTGCGTGAAGACGTACCCATCAGGGAAACCTTCGATGATCTTTGTTGGCGAGGTGCGCCAAAACGGATGTACGATGAGTTCGCGGCCCGCATCGGCGGTTTCAACATCAGACCCGGCCGGTTTGATGGAGAACGTGGTTAAGCCGGCTTGCCGGTCAGGATAGGGGGCGAGAACAATTTCGAAACACGAACATGCACTCACCGGCATCCGCGTAGTGGATGTCGCCGGAACCATCAGCACCGGTTACTGTGCGAAGCTTTATGCCGACTACGGCGCTGAGGTGATCAATCTGGAGCCGCCGGCGGGATTCGCCACGAGGCAACTGCCACCTTTCACCGACGGCGAAACGCGCGCGTCGAGCGCCATGCATGCTTATCTGCATACCAACAAGTTGAGCGTCGATGTGAGCGCTCTTGCAGAAGCAGCCGTCCAGGCGCTCGTCACCAGCGCAGACCTGATCCTCGACGACGGTACCGATTACCCGGGTCCGGAGGTGTCCACCGGAGTTCGCGCCAGCATCTGCTGGTTCGGTCGGGGGGGCGCCTTTGAGAATTTTGTCGGTACCGACGGTCAGATTTTTGCGTTGAACGGAATGTTACGAAACATTGGCCGTGTGGAAGGTCCGCCGCTCATCCCGACTGGGTATCAGGCGCAAATTATTGGTGGCATGACTGCCTTCATCGGTAGCATGACACAGGTGCTCGCAGCCGAACTCGAGAATCGGTCGGCACCCGTGCACCTGGAGACGAGCATTTATGAATCGTGCCTGTGTTTTACCGAAGTTGGCGTGGTGGCGGCGTTCAATACCGGCCTGCACGCTCCCCGCATGGGAATCAACCGTTTTCCACCCACCTATCCCCTTGGTGTCTTCCCGTGCAGGGACGGCTGGATAGGCGTAACCGTGCTGACGCCCGGTCAGTGGCACGCATACTGCGAGCTGCTGGGCATGGAGGAGCTCACCGATGTCGAGCTTTTCCAGACTTCCTACGGTCGCCTGCAGGCGATCGACCTGATCGAGCCGATAATGCGTGAACGGCTTGCGACACGATCGGCTGAGCAGCTTTTCTACCAGGCCCAGAAGGCGCGAATTCCGCTTGCGCGCGTGCCTACCATGGAGGAGCTGTTCAGCGTGGATCAGTTTGTCGAACGTAAGGCGTTCTGCTCCGCTACTTTGCCGAACCGCGAGGAACTGACAGTACCGAGCGTGCCGTTTCGCCTGTACGACACGCCACCGAACTTCGGCGGACCTGTCGCGCGGCTGGGTCAACACTCGAAGGATTTCACGTGAGTGCGCCCACCAAGGCGCTGGCCGGTATTCGTATCATCGATCTGAGCATGGGCTGGGCCGGACCGCTCGCCTGCCGTCATCTGGCTGACATGGGCGCCGACGTGATTAAGATCGAAAGCTGCGAGCGCTTCGACTGGTGGCGCAGCTGGGAAGCGACACCCGAGTGGATCGAAGACGACGGAGCCGAAAAATCAGCCGCGTTCAATACCATGAACCGGAACAAACGTGACGTCACCCTCGATCTGGAACACCCCGAGGGTCACAGGCTGCTGCTGGAACTGATCGGCAAAGCCAACGCGGTGGTGGAGAATTATTCGGGAAACGTATTGCCGAAACTGAATCTGGGTTACGACGTCTTTCGAAAGGTCAAAGAGAACATTATTCTGCTCTCCATGCCGGCATTTGGCTCCACGGGTCCGTGGGCGAGTTTTCGCGCTTACGGATCCACCGTGGAGCAGTCATCGGGCCTGCCGCATCTGAACGGTCTCGCGGATGATCCGCCGACCATGCAACATGTTGCACTTGGCGACGCGGTCGGTGGACTGACCGGGGCTTCGGCTTTACTCGTGGCGCAGCGCCACCAGGCCAGAACCGGCAAAGGACAATACGTCGATCTCTCCCAGGTGGAAGGATTATTTCCCCTGGCCTCTCACGGCATTCTCGAATATGCAGTGACGGGCCTTGCGCCCGCGCGCAGAGGCAACCGCTCCGTCACCCATGCGCCGCACAATGTTTATGCCTGTGCGGGTGAGGATCTGTGGATCGTGATCGAAGTGAACAGCGAGGTACAGTGGGAGGCGCTCAAAGGCGTGGTGGGCGAACCCCTCGCCGGGTTCGGAGAATTGGCGGATGGAATCGCTCGAGCCGACGCCCTCGATGAGGCCATCGCGGGCTGGACGGCCGGTTTCGATGCCTTTGAGTTGATGATGCGCTTACAGAAGGCCGGCGTACCCGCGGCTGCAACTCACACCGCCGCGGCAATATTGGAAGATCCGCACCTCGAACAGCGGGGCTTCTGGCAATATCTCGACCGCGCCGTCGTCGGCCGGCAGCCCAACCCTTCGCCGCCGTACCGCATCGGTGATGCGCCTTTCCCGGTCGAATCCGTGGCGCCCATGCTCGGCCAGCACAACGAAGAGGTGCTCGGCGGCATCCTGGGTCTGGGTGCCGACGAACTTGCCCGCTTGACCGAGCTTGGCGTCATTGGAACACGGCCGCGGATGCCTAAGCGCGGGAATCAAATCTAGCCAGGTTCAGCTTTCAGAATGCCCGAATCAGCGGCCCAGCAGGCGGAAGGCGATCAGGTAGTCCCCGGGGTCCAGGCCCAGCTGATCATGACCACCGGCGGCGACCGCAATGTACTGGACGCCGTCAATTTCATAACTCATCGGCGTTGCCATGGCCGCAGCGGGCAGTCTCCGTTCCCATAGTTTTGCCCCGGTTCGGGTATCGAAGACCCGCAAGGCATGTTCCGCGGCGGCGCCGATCACCGTCAGTCCGGATTTTGTCAGCAGGGGTCCACCCATGCCGGGCACTCCCCATTCGAAGTTGGGCACGGGGGCCGGCGCGATATCGGCTATCGTGCCGAGGGGTATGTCCCACAGGATCTGTCCCGCCTCCAGATCGACAGCCACCAGCTTTCCCCAGGGTGGTTGGGTGCAGGGCAAACCCAGGGGAGAGAGGAAAATACGCCGGGCCATGTAATAGGGTGTGCCGGTCATCCGGGAGATGCCCCAGTCATCCAGTTCTCCGGATGCGCGAATGTGCTGGAGATCGTCGCGGGGAATGAGGCGTACCAGAGCCGGAATCTGATTGATGAAGGTCACCGCGATCTGGCGGGAAGTGTCGACGGCGACACCCCCCCAGTTGGAACCGCCGGCATAACTCGGATTCTGGATGGAACCCTCCAGAGATGGCGGCGTGAAGATGCCTTCGGAGCGAAAACTCCCGAGAATTCCGGCGCAGGCCCGCTTGTCGAACCAGGCGATACCGAATGCATCGTCGGGGGTTAAGACCCTCTGATCGGCCAGTGGTGGAACAGCCGAAAAAGGCTGCGTGGGTGACAACCGTTCACCCGGCACGTCGCTTGCCGGTACTTCACGTTCGATCATGTCAAACAGGGGTGCGCCGGTTTCACGGTGAAAGGCGTAAATCATGCCGGTTTTGGTGACAACCAGAACGGCGGGGATGGAGTCCCCTTCGATCTGCAACTCTGTCAGAGTTGGTTGCGAGGGCGTGTCGTAATCCCAGACGTCGTGGTGCACGAGTTGCTGGTGCCACACCACCTGGCCGGTGTTGGCGTTCAGGGCAACCAGAGAATTGGCATACCGATTGTCTCCCAGCCGCTCTCCACCGTAGAAGTCGGGGCTTGG
>JAPUJX010000640.1 GCA_027295975.1 Gammaproteobacteria bacterium | reverse complement strand
CCGTACGCGAATCCGGTGGTTGGTCACGGCGGGCAACCCCGCCATCGAATAACGGCCTTCGTCATCGGTGAACACGGTGCGTTCCTGAAACGGCTCGCCAAAGCGTGCCGTCACCATGGCGCCGACAATCGCTGTGCCGTCGTTGGCGTCGGTGACCTGACCTTGAAAGCCGGCCGCTAAGGCTACCGACCCGGCCACGGTTGCCCAGACGAATACCGCGGTACAGATCGCGCCGCGAACGAGGTAGCTCAACTTGCAGAACTGGTTCATGGGTATTCACCAATTTCAAAGAAAACGCTGGTTTCGAAACTACTGCGTGGGCGGTTGGTTTGCAAAGTATTACGGCGCGTTGCCCGCAGGCAACGCGAACGCCATCAGATGATCTCCCGGCGGGTTCAGGCCACTCCAGTGACCGCCGGCGGCCACCACCACATACTGCCGCCCTGCGGGACGAACCTGATAACTCATCGGTACCGAGTTGGCCGCGGTCGGCAACTCCGCCTTCCACAGAACCTCGCCGGTAGCGAGATCGTGAGCACGAAACGCGTGCTCGGTAGCCGCTCCGATGAAAACTAACCCGCTGGAAGTGACCATGGGTCCGCCAACACCAGGTACGCCTTTGATCCACCAGAATGGGAACGGAGCAATGTCGCGGGTCGTTCCCAGCGGAACGCTCCAACGGATCTCTCCGGCGGCGAGGTCGATGGCGTCCAGGGTCGCCCACGGGGATTCGGTACACGGCATTCCAATGGGGGAAACGAGAAATCCCGTATCGACGCAATACGGCGTGCCGTGCTGGCCCTGAAAATTGTTTCCACAGCCCTCGCGCGGCGTGAGCTTAACGGTGCCCACCGTCCGCCAGGTCAGCACAACCATAACCTGCTCATCGATGTGTATGGCCGGTGATCCCCAGTTGTTGCCTCCGCCGTTAGTCGGATACAGGACTGATCCGGCGATTGAAGGTGGGGTGTAAATACCTTCGTTACGCAGCGCGTTCGCCTGGTCGCGGCATGCGCCTTCATCCCAGAACGTGAGGCCCGACACATCCTCTGCGGTGAACGCCGGAAGCAGATGCGGGATGTGGCTGGGAAACGGTTGCGTCGGCGAGAGGTACTCGCCAGGCACAGGATTTTGAGGCACCGGACGCTCTTCCACCGGAAACACCGGCTCACCGGTTTCTCGATGCAGCACGAACGTCATTCCCATCTTGGTGACCTGCACCACGACGGGAACCGTCTCACCGTCGATGTTCAGATCAATCAACGTCGGCTGGGCCGGTGTGTCGTAATCCCATAGATC
Source organism: Gammaproteobacteria bacterium (assembly GCA_027295975.1). GTDB lineage: Bacteria > Pseudomonadota > Gammaproteobacteria > Pseudomonadales > Azotimanducaceae > SMWK01. The sequence continues at coordinate 3,461 of JAPUJX010000640.1, read as the reverse complement.
GTGGTGGACCATCTGATAGTGCCAGACCACCTCGCCGGTATCGCCATTGAGTGCGACCACGGAACTGGAGTAGTAATCCAGCCCATCGCGATGGCCTCCGTAAAAGTCGGGGTTGGTGTTGCCGGTCGGCACAAACACCAGGTTGCGCTCTTCGTCCACCGCAATGATCGACCATACGTTGGTCGTTCCACTGCGAAAGCTACCGTCTTCGTTGAACGGTTCCATGCCGGGCGGAATAGGATTCCATGCCCACAGCAACTCACCTGAGCGTACGTCGTAAGCTCGTACCACCCCGCTGGGCGCGTCCGTGCGCTGGTTGTCGAGGACCATGGAACCCGTGATCACCGTATCGTTCAGAATCGCCGGTGGTGAGGTGATGCCGTACTCCACCGGCTCATGCCTGGAGATGCGATGAGTGACGTCCACTTCACCGTTGTCGCCGAAATCGCTGCAGCGTTCGCCGGTTTCGGCATCGAGCGCGATCAGGCGTGCATCGAGCGTGCCGGCGAGGATGCGGTGTTCACAAATGCCCGCTTTGCCCGAGCGCCAGCTGCTCACGCCTCGACAGTTCGGCAACACGTAGGTCGTCCTGTCAACCTGCGGATCGAAGCGCCACTTCTCTATCCCCGTCTCAGCATCCAAGGCGAACACTTTGTTGAACGGCGAGCAGTAGTACAGAGTGTCGTCGATCACGATGGGTGTTGCCTGAAACGAACTCTGGGTAAGGGGCAGCCCGTCGCCCTCCATACTTCCCTGCCTGATATCGCCGGAACGGTGCTCCCACACCGGTTCCAGCCAGCGCACGTTTTCAGGCGTAATCTGTGTGCCGGTAGAGTAATGGGTACCGCCCGGGGTTGCGCCGTAGGCAGTCCAGGTAGCCACATCACCGCCATCGAAGCTGGCAGGCGGGGAATCGCTGCAACCTGCCGCGATGATCGTAACGGCACACAGCATCGGGCCCAAGGCTATCCACCGGTCCTGGTACGACGGCATCGGCAAGTCTCACGAAAACGTTGTATGCGCACATCCTAACCGGCTCCAGCGCCCACCAACAAGCCCGCCATGCGCCGCCAGATAAGGACGAATCAGGGCTCTGCATGCTACCGTAGCGCTCATCACACCGGCCGGTCGTCAGAACATGAACTCATCCAGATTTCCTAGTGCTCGAAGCTTCCACCACAACCCCGATGCGGCACCCGACTCGCCCGAAGCACTGGCACCCTACGTAGACAACGGTGAGGAGATCTTTACAACAGACCGCTACACCAGCGCAGAGTATGCCGAACTGGAGTGGGACCGAATGTGGACTCGCACCTGGACGTTGGCGGGACTGGTCGCAGATATTCCCAAAGTCGGTGATTATTTCAAATACGATCTGGGTCGAGAAAGTTTCATTGTGGTTCGGACCGGCGAACAACCAGATGCGATCAAGGCTTTCTACAACGTCTGCCAGCATCGCGGAAATCAGCTGGTCAGAAACGACTTTGGGTCCGTGCGTACGTTCAGATGTTTCTTTCACTCCTGGGAATGGGAAATTGACGGAAAGCTCAAGCTGATTCCTGAAGCAGAATCGTACCCTCCAAATCTGATCGCCGACGAACCACCGCTTTCAGCGGTACGCTGCGAGCTGTGGGATGGCTTCGTATTCCTTAACATGGATACCGACGCGGAGCCGCTATTGGATTTCCTGGCACCGCTACCCGAACATCTCGCGCCGTACCGTTTCGCAGAGATGAAAGTCGTGAAAGATCTGCAAACGCCATGGCCGTGCAACTGGAAAATCGCCCACGATGCGTTCATTGAAGTTCAGCACGTACATGCCGTGCACCCGGAAATTCTGGGTTTCATCAACGAGTACAACGTGCAGTGGGATCTGTACCGCAACGGGATGAGCCGGATGCTGCTCAAGTTTGGTGAGGTGAGCCCGAAGCTTGCGGATCGAACGACCGTCAACGACGGCCTGGAAGGCCTGATGAGCGAAGTAGATCTGGATCCCGGCGCCTACCCCGATACGGCGGCAGGCGTCCGCAAGGCGATTCAACAAGCCAAACGGTCATGGGCGACGAGCCGCAACATCGACTACGACATGTTCACCGACAACCAGCTGACCGACGATTGGAACTACAGCCTGTTCCCCAATATCACATTCAATGCCCACCCTGAAGGACTGCTGATACAACGGTTTCGACCGCACCCGCGCGATCCCCAATCCATGGTTTACGATCTGCTGGTCCTGATTCATCCGATTGAAGATCCCGACTACAACGTGCCTGGGTATATGGGCGTCGAACCGGGTACCGATCTGTCTGGCAAGACACGACCAAAACGGCGGATTATCGAATATGGCGAAGACGGGCTCGGTTTCGTGATCAACCAGGATGCGATCATGATGGGCTATATGCAGCGCGGCGTGCAGTCGCGCGGCTACAAAGGCGCTCGTTACTCCCATCAGGAACAGCAGCTTCGCCATTGGCACAAGGAACTTGAGCGCTACTTAAGCGGAGAAAAGTAACCCTCGATTGAAGTTCGCTACACCTGCGCCAGCAACACTTCTACAACCGCCGTCGGGTTGTCGATCATCAGATCGTGGCCGCCGTCCATTACCTGCGCACCCCAGTCGGGGTCATCCTTGAGCGTCGCGTAATGCGCCTTTGTTGACGGATGATCAAATCCGGATGCCAGTACGTAGGTGCGCCTGCCAACGCGTTTGTGGGCGCCACTCAGCGCAAGAGGTTCGTTAAAGCAACCGATCGGATGGTTGCAACACTTCTCGTTCATCCACCCAAGGTCTTGATCGTTCACTCCAAACTGTTCACCGCTCATTGGCGGTACGGAAAAGCCATCGCCTCGGGCCGTGGATGCTTCAAATTCATCAACGGCCTCCTGTGGGATCGTGTCAAACATACTCTGACCATCCTCGGGAACCAGTGCATCCAGATAAACGAGCGAATGAACGTTGCCGGGCATCCGGTCGGCAATCGCCGTGATCACCAGGCCACCGTAGGAATGTCCGCACAGCACGACATCGTCAAGATCATAGGAATCGAAGATGCCTGCGATGTCCTGAACGTGGGTTGAGAGGTTGACGTCCGGCCCGAGCAAATGCGCCCGGTCGCCAAGGCCCGTTAACGAAGGCGCAAAAACCCGATGGCCCTTGTCACGCAGCTGTCCGGTTACTCGCTGCCAGCACCACCCCCCGTGCCACGCTCCATGAACCAGTACAAATGTCGCCATATCGAGTCCCCCCGGAACGCGCTCACTAGAAGTGAGTTCGAGCCTAGCGCACCGGCGCGCGTTTCGCGATAGTGTGCGTATATCGATGATGCACAAAGACAAGAGAGGTTGGCATGAGCATCGTGATGGACCAGCAAGCCGAGATTGACCGACTGGCGTTAGCAGAAATCGACGTCAGTGACGCATCAATTTATCGCGATGATACCTGGCGCCCGTATTTCGCGAGG
>JAPUJX010000064.1 GCA_027295975.1 Gammaproteobacteria bacterium | reverse complement strand
CAGGGGAAACACCATCCGTTGCAAAGAAACATGGGCAGTGTCCACAGATAAACGGGATGGTTACCCATCTCCCAGGTCAACACGTTGGAAACCGCGTTGAGGTAGGCGCCGCGATGGTGATAAACCACTCCTTTCGGGTTGCCCGTGGTACCGGAGGTATAGTTCAGCGCGATCGCATCCCACTCGTTGTCCGGTAACCGACAATCTCCGGCGCCGTCACCTTCCGCTACCAGGGTCTGGTAGTCCAGGGCACCGATCAATTTGCCTCCGGGGTATTGTTGATCGTCGATGCCGATAACCAACGGCGGCGATTCGAGACCAACCAGGGCCTGCTCGGCAACCTCGCCAAATTCCCGGTCGACGAGAAACACCCGAGCTTCACCATGTTCGAGTATGAAGCGAATCGTAGCCGCATCGAGGCGGGTGTTGATTGCGTTCAGCACGGCCCCCGCCATCGGGATTGCGAAGTGGGCTTCAAAAAGCTCCGGGATGTTGGCCGCGAGAATCGCAACCGTTGTGCCCCGTTCCACACCCCGTTTTGTCAGCGCATCCGCCACTTGAACACAGCGGCGATAACACTCGGACCAGGTATCGCGACGTTGTCCGTAAATGACCGCCAGACGTTGTGGATAAACATCCTGGCTGCGTCGCATGAAGGACAGCGGACTCAAGGCGGTGAAGTTGGCGGCGACGGGACCGAGACCGTCTTCGTAGATGCCGCTCATATGGGGGCCAGCCCGGCGGTGGCGTACTTCATCATGGGTCCTTCGCGTTGCCAGGAAAGAAAATCCGAGGCGAGGACACTAGCTCAACTTTCTCCAGCATGCCATGCTTCCGGTCAACACACCTCAAGGAGTATATGGATTCGATGAGTGATCCCAGTGTTCTCACCCGTATCGGGCTCGGGCTGTCTATTGCGCGTAACTTCACGGCGAATTTGCTGTTTGTCATCCTGATAGTGGTGTTATTCGTCTTTTTGTTCAGTTCGAGTGAAATCGACATTCCCGACGGTTCCGCCCTCGTCCTGAACCCCAAGGGTATTCTCGTCGATCAGCAGACGGTGCCCGACCCGCTGCAGGACCTGCTGAGCCCCCGGACGGTTTTAGCGGAGGTTGAACTCCGTCAGCTGCTCACCGCTATAAAACGTGCAACAAACGACGATCGTATCCAGGTAATCGTGCTGGATCTGGATGAACTCGCCTACGCCTCGACCGCCCATGGCAACACCCTCGGTCGGTCCCTCGAAACCTTTCGTGCGGCAGGCAAGGAAGTGCTCGCTTTCGGAGCTTTCTACAGTCAGCCACAGTACCTCATCGCAAGCCACGCCGACGCCGTCTACATGCATCCGTTCGGGCAGATCCTTCTATCTGGATTTAGCGCTTATCAGATGTATTTCAATGAGTTACTAAATAAACTTAAAATAAATGTGCACATTTTCCGGGTCGGCAAATACAAAACGTTTGTCGAGCCCTACACTCGCAGCAGCATGTCGGAACCGGCACGGGAAGCGAATCTGGCCCTGGTGAACGGACTCTGGGACCACTATCGCGAACGAGTGATGGCAAATCGCGGCATACCTCGGGAAGAGTTCGACCGATATACCCAGCAATTTGATACCGAACTCGAACGTACATCGGGCGACATGGCGAGGCTGGCACTCGAATACAAGCTGGTTGATGAACTGCTCACTTTCGATCAGGCGCGCGAGCGTATCGCGAATAAAGTCGGCTACGATCGGGAAGGCGCTTACAACGGCATCAGCTTCGAGGATTACCTGGCGGGAACCGTTGGCGACGAACAAGGCAGCAGGGCCGAGGCGTCCATTGGCGTCATCACCGCTCGGGGACCCATAATAATGGGTAATCGCAGCCGAGGCGTCATGGCAGCGGGTAATCTGAGCCGGCTCATCAAGCAGGCCCGGGACGATGATGACATCGCCGCGCTGGTTTTTCGTATGGATACTCCGGGGGGCAGCGCGTTCGCTTCCGAACTGATTCGCCAGGAGCTTGAACTGACTCAATTGGTCGGCAAACCCGTGGTCGTTTCCATGGGTAATACGGCAGCCTCGGGCGGCTACTGGGTCGCGTCCACCGCAGATTCGATTTACGCCCTGCCGACCACGATTACCGGTTCGATCGGCATATTCGGAATCGTTCCCACCTTCGAGCAGAGCCTTGCCGAAATTGGCGTTTATACCGATGGGGTGGGCACCTCGCCAATCGCCGGAGCCCTCGACCCGACCTCCGGAGTGAGCGAGCAAATGGCTCGAATTCTCCAGGCAAACGTAGAGAATGGATACAAGCAGTTCCTCAATCTCGTCGCCCGTGGCCGCGAGATGATGCCCGAAGAGGTAGACGCCATCGCCCAGGGTCGCGTCTGGATCGGTGAAAAAGCTCTGGAGATCGGCCTGGTTGATGAGCTCGGCAACTTGGAAGATGCGATAGGGCATGCCGCCGAGCTTGCCGAAATCAGTAATTATCGAATCCAGTACCTGAGCACCCCGTTGACACCCAAACAGAGGCTGATCAAACAATTGAGCGAATCGGTGGAACTACCGAAAAGTTCGCAAAACGGAACCGTTATGAGGGCTTTCTCACAACTGACGCGGGCGTGGCAACTCCTGGACACATTAAACGATCCACGGCACAGCTACGCCTTGTGTGAGCTATGCATGGCAGACTGGCTGCAACGATAGAATAATCGCACTTAAGGGTTTAGAACAGGCGTATCCGCGTTCTCCGTCCACCGCTTGAGCGTGCTCCCGCGGACGCTCGCCGTCGCCGCATCCGCGCATGCAGCGCTCGCCGTTTGATCACGATATATTCTTCGCGAGTGAGATTCGGATTCCGGTTTCGCACCTTCTCGTCAGAACGATACAGACGAAAATCCTCGAAGGATTCCAGCTCGTGTTTGAGTTCGGTCAGGACGAGTTCGATCATGATAGCGTCGTCGATGTACCCCAACACCGGGATGTCGTCGGGAATCATATCC
>JAPUJX010000639.1 GCA_027295975.1 Gammaproteobacteria bacterium | reverse complement strand
GACCGGTGGACAATTAATCCGAAATTGCGCACCGTGAGTGAACAGATCGTCGACGCAAGAGCGCAGGAGTTTCCCCGCTGCCATCCGGGTCTCAACGGCAAGCCCTACCAATTCGGCTATACGGTAGCGGTAGAAAACTACAGTTTTCCATCGATATACAAACACGATATGCATTCCGGCGAGACCACGGAATTCGATCTGGGTCCGGGCCGTCACAGCGCTGAACCTGTCTTTATCCCCAAGGTCGGTGCAAACGGCGAAGATGAAGGGTATCTGATGACTTACGTATACGATGGGAACAAGGATGCGAGTGAGCTCCTCATCTTGGATGCCCAGGACTTGTCGCGCCCCGCTCTAGCTCGGGTTCACTTGCCGGTGAGAGTACCTTACGGATTCCACGGCAATTGGGTGCCCGATACGGTCACAGCACCAGCATAGTAGGGGTCTTTATGCCCCGTCACGCGCCCTGAGGGTGCGGTTCTGCTGACGGCGAAGGTTTCGCTCCCGAAGGTATGCGATTTCTCACAAGAGGCAGGGTATTAAACGGAGTAAAAGATGGCGCATGACATAGTGATTCGTGGTGGCGACATAGTCGATGGAACGGGTGCCGAACCCGTACCCGGCGACGTCGCTATCGATGGCGACTTGATTACCGCCGTCGGCGAAGTTTCCGGAAAGGGTATCCGGGAGATAGATGCCGAAGGGCATATGGTGAGTCCCGGATTTATCGATCTACATACTCATCTGGATGCACAGATCGGTTGGGATCCTGCCTTGACGCCTGTCAGTTGGCATGGCGTGACCACTGCATTGATGGGTAATTGTGGTGTCACCTTTGCGCCCTGCAAACCGGCAGACCGGGAATTGCTGGCAGGCATGATGGAGACAGTCGAGGATATTCCGAAACACGCCATCTTGACCGGCCTGCCTTGGACCTGGGAACACTACGGCGGTTATCTGGATGCCCTGGACGAACTCGAGCCCGGTATCAACGTCGCCGGGATGGTAGGCCACTGTGCCGTGCGTTATTACGTGATGGGCGAGCGCGCTGTCGAGGAACAGGCGACGTATGCAGAACGCCGACAGATGGCCGAAATTGTTGGTGAGGCCATCGACGCTGGTGCCGTGGGATTTTCCACCAACCGTTACGCCCCGCACAAGTTGCCCGATGGGCGTTCCATTCCCGGTACCTTCGCGGACCCAGAAGAACTGGTCGAGATCGCCGAAGCAGTTGCGCCGCGTAACGCATTGATGCAAGCCGTGGGTGCGGACTTTGAGGTACTGAAGGCAATTTCCGACGCAGGCCGAGGTCGTATTCTGTTCAGTTATGGATCAGGACCGGAGAAAGGCATGGGACGTGCGGCGGCAGATCGGCTCGAGGAGATTTGCGATGGGCGCGATATCACCGCTATCACTCAAGTGCGGGGTTCCGGTTTCATGTTCGGTTTGCAATCCACCTTGCCGTTTCCAGGCGAAACCTGGGAATCAATCCGCAAACTCGACCTTGCAGGTCGCCTCGCCGCGATCAATGAGGCGGACACCGCAGCGAAGCTGATCGAGGAAGGCAAATCAGCCAAATTTCGCTTCGACCTTAATTTGGTTTTCTCCCTGGGAGATGGCGCGACACCCGATTACGCCGCACCGGCCGAGAACAACGTGTATGCGATGGGGAAAGCCGCCGGTGAGCACTTTGTAGAGACCTTTCTGCGCATCTCACGGGAGAGTGCCGGTAAGGGGTTGTTCAACCTGCGGATGTTCAACCAGAGCCTCACGGAGTTGGGTGATCTGATCCAGAGCAAACACATCTACCCAAGCCTGGGTGATGCCGGTGCACATGTCTCCCAGATCATGGACGCGGGTTGGTGCAGCTTCGTTCTATCGTATTGGATGCGTGAGCAGAGTCTCTACACCCTGGGCGAGGGAATTCGCCGCCTGACCTCAGGCCCCGCGCGCGTTCTCAACCTGAGCGATCGTGGCACGTTGGCGGTGGGCAAACGTGCAGATGTCAACGTCTTCGATTTCGATCGTGTGGCCGAATGTCAGCCCGAGCTGGTGCACGACTTTCCCGGCGGGGCGCCGCGTTACATCCAGCGTTCCACAGGTTACAAAACAACCATCGTCAATGGTCAGGTTAACGTAGTGAACGGCGAGCATACCGGCGTTCGGGCAGGGCGAGTGCTAAGACACCGGGGATAAGGTTTCGCATAGAATGTGTTTTCGCAGGCGGACTTACCCTGGAATTGCCGGCTGTACCTGGAGGTAGTTCGATGGCTCGGGATGAATGGCCCAATCACGTATCCCCCACACGCACCGAAGCCGGTGTAACAACGGCCCCCACGCTTTCGGCCGCCGACGAGATTGCCGAGCTGAAAGCCGAAAACGCCAGGTTGAAAACACTGCTGCTCGAGCAGGATCTCTATGAAGAGTCGGGGGATGAGTGGCCCACTGAGATTACCTACGATCAACTGCCACACTCGGGCGCCCGTCTCGGAGGTTTCACCAAGCAGCGGGAAAAAATCCGCTCCACCACCGACTTTCCCGAGTTGCCGCAGCCAACCGACGACGAAGCTCAACTTCAGGCAGACTTCGTAAGATGGGGCTACTGCCTTGTTGCCGATGCCATGTCGCTTACCCAGATCCAGGCGCAGGTCGGTCGGCTGCTCGATCAGGCTGCCGCCGAACGCGCGGCAAAGGTGGCTCACCTGAGCCACCGTGGTAATGCCCAGCTGATATTCAACCTGGTACCGAAAGGTCAGGTATTTCGCGACCTCATTGCCTTGGAGGAGTCCGCCGCGCAGCGAGCGCCGTTGGTTGAACGGCTGATAGACAAGATCCTGGGGCGAGGTTTTTACCTGGGTACAGCCCATGGTTCCATCGTTCACCAAAATGGTGGTCGCCAGGAATTGCACCAGGATCAGGGTTTCGTACCGCTGCCGCATCCCCCGTACCCGCTCTATTGTCTACTCATATGGCTCTATACCGATTTCAGCCTCGAGGAGGGTGGTACCTACGTGGTGCCCGGTTCTCACCGGGAAGCATCGGGACGCAACTGCGTCACAGCGGATGTGGAATATGAACAGTTGGTGGAAGGCCGGCTCATGGCTCTTACCGCCCCGGCGGGAACCTGTGCGCTCACGGACAGCCGCCTGTTACATTCGGGGGGAGCCCGCACGGCGTCCGGTACCCGGTTGGCATCACGTATGTTGTACGCGCGGGGCATGATGCGCCAGCAGGAGAATCAACTCGCCTGCGTGACAGATCAAATTCTCGACCAGATGTCTTCGAAGCTCAAAGGCCTCATCGGTTTCAAGCCGTATTACGGGCTTGGCATGGTTGATGGCAATGCGATCGACCCCGACAAACCGAAGGTTCACATTGGTGAGTTGTCCATGTCCCGGCCGGACGAATTCGAGCAGGACTTCGACTGGAAATACACGCAAAACGCCAAGCAACTGGCAGACCTCGACTGGGAGAGTTTCGCTGAATACCTCGGTGAATAGTTTGTACCATTACATCGGGAGAACCGCGTGCCCATTCCCATTCCGCCATTAGCGCAAGCCGACATCCCCTTAAGAGACAAGAGCTTCTGGCAGCTGGCCGGTCCGGGCGCGGTAATGGTCGGCCTGGCTATCGGGTCCGGCGAGATAATTCTGTGGCCATGGGTAATGGCAAAGTTCGGTTCGACCATGGTGTGGGCGGCGGCGCTTGGCGTGTTCATGCAATTGTGGATCAACCTGGAGGTCGGCCGTTGGGCGGTTGCTACGGGGGAGAGTGCGTTTACCGGTTTTGCCCGTATCACAAAATTCTGGGTATATTTTTTCCTGACGTTGATGTTTGTGGGTGCCTTTCTGCCGGGTATGAGTCGAGCCGTGGGTACCTCGCTCAGGATCCTGATATTCGGCCCGGACGGACCAGGCAGCGACTGGGTTTGGACCGCGCTGGTCGTTGCAACTGCGTTGGCTATTTTGTTTGGCCCGAAGCGAATCTATGCGACCGTGGAAAAATCGGTTGGTGGAATGGTGATCCTCATCATAGTCGGGATGCTTTTTGTCGCATTCAGCATCGGCACCTGGGGAGACGTCAAAAACATGGCTTCGGGTTTGTTGAATTTCGGTCACATAGAACTCGACGAAGATTTTACTTTC